>DASWQK010000251.1:0-11575 GCA_036403735.1 Pyrinomonadaceae bacterium | reverse complement strand
GCACGCCGATCCCTTTGTATTTTTCGAACGCCGGACGAAGCGCAGCGATTAGTTGTTCGTTCTCCGGCGTCTTCGGCAAATTGTCCAACGCATCGGGCCGAATGTAGATTCCCGGTTCATTGGTAAAGGTCATCCCCGGTTCGAAGCGCGCGCCACCGCCGACGTCGTGCACGTTCATTCCCAACCAATGACCATTGAGGTGCATGTACCACAGACCAAACTGATTCGAACTAGCGTCTGTGATCAGGCCAAGCTTCAGCAGTCCCGCTTTGATCACGGTGAGCGATGCCTGGTGCGCGTCGTTCAAGCTGGCTCCAGGTTTCGCAGCTTTCGCCGCCGCCTCCTGAGCGTCATAGACGACTTGATAAACTGCCGCCTGCGCCGGTGAGAACTTACCGTTGACTGGCGTCGTGCGCGTGACGTCTGCGCTGTAGTGGCCAAACTCTGCGCCGACGTCCATCAGCAGCAGATCGCCTGGCTTGCACTGGGATTGCGACTCTTCGTAATGCAGCGTCGTGGCGTTGGCGCCACAGCCGACGATGTCGGGATAGCCCCAATTGTCTGCGTTGCGCAGTTTAAAGACGCGCGCGACTTCCGCATCGATTTCGTATTCCCATTTCGCGTTGGCGGCGGCGATCCAGGCGCGCTCATGCGCTTCGATGCTGATATCAATCGCGTGTTGGACAATCTCCAGCTCCATCGCAGATTTTCTTGCGCGCATATTCGCGAAAATTGGTGCGATCGTTTTAATAGTTATGCCCGCAACGGTTTTCCAGTCGTTCGCAAAGCGCTGCTCCTGGCGATACTCGCGACTCTCGCCTCGGTCAGGCGCGGCCACCAGACAAAGGGTCGAAAGCGAACTCAGATCGTTGCCGGCGGAACTCGTGGCCGATCGCGGACTCGACATCAGAACATTCTCGGCTTTTGGCGAATAAGACTCCTTGTTGCGCGCCGCTTTCATGAACGGTTCAAATTCGCTGGTCGCCCAAATCTCTTTGATCCCCGAAAGACGCGCGGCCTCTTCCGCGCTGTACATGTGACCGGTCCACGTTTCGGCGGCGGGATTGCGCCGCGGCAGGAAGAGTATTTCCGGGAGTTGCGTCCCCGGTATCATCACCAGCGTCGCCCCTTTTTGATTCAGGTTCGTAAGATAAAAAAGATTGTTCTCTTGCCGGAAAGCGTAATCGACGTCGTTGGTGTAAACCCGAGGCTCGGCGCTGAACATTACCAGCATCGCGCCTGGTCCGATCGCTTCGGCCACGTGCTTGCGCCGCGCGGCCAATTCATCCAGACGCTTTGCATCATCAAACACGGGTGCGGGCGGCGTGACGCGAACCACTGTCGCCGGCGGCGCATCCTTGCTGGCCAGAGCTGAACTAAACTGGAAAAGGGAAACGAAACCAATAGTGGCCAGGGCAAGAAAGCAAACGACACGAGTTCTGATTCTATTTTTCATCTCAACTCCGGGTCTCAAAATTTGGAAGGGTGGCGCGCACTAACTGATGAATACTTACGATAGCGATCGGGCAGAGTTACGGATGATTTGCGTTTCGATTACGGTTCGATCTTTCACCGGGCGTAACAACCCTGGTTTTTCCTTTTGGCCCAACGAACACGGTTGTGCCATCCGGGTTTCTGATTAGCCGTCCGCCGTTCGGCAGCACTCTGATCTCGGGCATCGTTCCCGGTGGAGGTCGCCTGTCCTGTTGCGGCGGGCGATTTGGATCGAAAGGTGGCCGCGGTTGTGGTCCCGGCATGGGACTCCGATCACGGGAACGATTCGGATCCTGTGCTTGATGCGCCGGATCGAAAGTCTCGGGCGGTGGAAAGTTCTTGAATGCGTCTTCTTCTTTCTGATCGGGTTTTTTCGCGGCGCTGCGCTGAGTTTCAGTCTTTGTCTTATCAGTCTTTGCCTCATTCGTCCTGGTGGTATCGACGGACTGGGTCGACTCTGTCGACGGCGCCGAAGTGTTGTTCGGCTGTGAAGACTGCACGGGCTGCGATTCAGTTTGCACCGTCGGTGTAACCGCCTGTTGTGATTGACGGCGATGATAAGCGTAGAATCCTGCGGCGCCGCCGGCGAGTAAGATCAAAACTACCACTGCCGCGGCAATCGGCCGCCAGTTGGTTCGCGCCGGAGTATAGGACGCCGCCTGGGCGCCGGTGACTGTCCGCAAGTTCGTCGCCTCTCCGGCAACCAACGTCTGTGCTTCGCTGGTGTGCGACGGCGAACTCATACGCTGCGTTTGATCGCCGACCAGTCGCGTTGCTTTTTCCGATGAAACGGTGCGCGACCCGGCATACGCAACAGTGCCGGGTGTTATTAGCGTCTCTTCACCCATTCCCGATTCACCGGCGCGCAAAGCATCGCGCATGGCGGTCGCGGTCGTGAAACGATCGTCGCGTTTCTGCGACATAGCTTTATCGAGCACATTCGATAATCCGGCGCTCGAGCACATTCGATAATCCGGCGCTAACGTCACTGCGAACCTGATTAGCCAGCGGCAATGGATCGGGCTGACCATTGACAACAGCGCCCGCGCGACTGAGCGCGTCCGGCGGCTTGATGTTCGTGACCAGGTGATAGAGCGTCGCGCCCAGCGCATAGATGTCGCTGCGCGGGTCAGTTCCCTTGCCTTGAATCTGTTCCAACGGTGCGTAGTTCGGCGTGTAGCCAAAGATGCTGGCCGAGGTTGTGACCGCGGTAAGTGCCCCCACCGACCCTTTGGCCAGTCCGAAATCCAGCAACACGATTTGCCCCCGCGCTGTCAGTTTCAGATTTTGCGGTTTGATATCGCGATGAATTATTTGCGGGTCCTGGGTGTGAAGATAATCGAGCGCATCACAAAGCTGATCGCCCCAGCGCGCGACTTCATCCTCGGGAAAAGGAGCATTGCGCGCGTTGAGCATCTCAAAGAGATCTTCGCCCGCAATGAACTGCATCACCAAAAATTGGCCATCGCCTTCGTTGAAATGATCGCTGACGCGCGGCAGTGCCTGATGATGAAGCCGGGCCAGCAGGCGCGCTTCGCGCTCGAATTGCTTGCGAAGTTTCTCGTCAACAAAAAACGTTTCCTTCAGCGCGACCACAGTATCCAGCCGCTCATCAATAGCTTCGTGCACGGCGCCCATTCCGCCCTGTCCCAATTGGCGGACGATGCGATATCGGCCTTGTAAAATCGTTCCTTCTGTAAGCATTCGGAGCAACCTAAACGAAACCGCAGTCTATCATTCTGCCCAACGCAAGGCCAACGCAATTAGTTTCAACCCTGCACGCTAAAACAGTTCCTTCACTCGCCAGACTTTGTTAAGACGATCGAGAGTCTATGCTGGTCTTTTGACGATCAATACTTTGAGCGTATGCTAGCCGCGCATGAGCACACCCATTTCATTCGATCACGAAGGCGACATCATTGACATAACGCCAAAGAAACCACGGCGGCGTAAATGGAAATGGCTGATACTCGTGGCAATCGTAGTTCTCTTTTTCGGCGCCTCACGCGCGGTTTCGATTTATCTATCAGCAGCGTGGTTTGGTTCGCTCGGATATGCATCCATTTTTTGGTTCATCTTCAAGGCCAAGCTCCAGATATTTCTCGTCTTTTTGATCCTGACGACCGCTATTCTGCGCAGCGCATTCTGGTTAATCGGACGCGCCTTCTCGTCCTTTTCGTTCGATCGCCGCACCGTCCTTATCAATCAACAGCCGGTCAATTTCTCGCCGGCGCGCTTACTTCGCCCGTTGGCGTGGGTCGTATCGATAGTCGCCGGTTTGATCTTCGCGTTTGGGATGCGCGAATCATGGCGTAGCTTTGCCCTCTATTTTCATCAAGTTGCCACCAATCAATCGGATCCGATCTTTAACAAGCCAGTGGGTTTTTATCTCTTCACCTTGCCGGTCTATGACGCAATCAGTTCGTGGCTGCTCACACTCTCGTTCATCATTTTAGTGGGCGCGATTATCTACGCGGCCCTCGCGATGACTCAGCAAGGGATTTCGACTTCCGGCGATTCAGCCAAGGCGCGCAAGATTAGCCTGGCCACGGTGTCTGTGCCGCTCGCGTGTTGGCTCGTAATCTTCGCCTGGCGCTTCATCCTTTCTCGCTATCCATATCTCTGGGAAGATCACCAGACATTTTCCGGCGTCACTTACGTCGAAGCGAACCATTTATTGCCGGCGTTTGTCTGGGTGGCCGTGGCCCTGCTGCTCGCCGCGCTGATTTGCCTCATCAACGGGTTTGCGGTGCGAAAATTTCGCGTGCTGATCGCGGCCCTCGCCATTCCCCTCGTTGTTTACCTCATCGGCGCGATTATCATTCCCGCTTACGTCACCAGTTTTATCGTCAAGCCGAACGAGTTAGGACGCGAGACGCCCTACATCACACACAACATCGCAGCCACGCGCGCGGCCTTCGGAATCGAGCGCATCGAACAAAGAGCTTTCGACGCGAATACCACCGCCGACAGCGCCGATCTACAAGGCAATCGCGCGACGCTGGAAAACATTCGGCTGTGGGATTGGCGAGCGCTGAAAGATACGCTGCAGCAAATTCAGGCGATTCGTACCTACTATGATTTCACCGACGTCGATGTCGATCGTTACGCAGTGGGCGGACAGAAGCGCCAGATGATGATTGGCACCAGAGAGCTTAACGTCGGGAAGCTGCCGGAGTCTTCGCGTAACTGGGTCAATGAAAAATTAATTTACACCCATGGCTATGGCATCACGATGAATACTGCCAACGGATTCGATTCTGAAGGCATGCCGAAGTTTGTGGTGTCGAACATGCCGGTCGAATCCACTGCTCCCGAGATAAAAGTCACCCGGCCCGAAATCTATTACGGCCAGGAAACAGGCGACAGCGTTTATGTTAAGACGAAGCGGATGGAGTTCAATTATCCGCAGGGAGAAACAAACAATCTCACTGCGTATGAAGGCACTGGCGGTATTGAACTGGGTGGTTTTTTCAAACGCTGGTTGCTGGCCTGGGCCCTCGACGATGTCACCAAGCTGCCCTTCTCAGACGATGTCACTCCCGCGAGCCGGGCGCTGATTCATCGCAACATCCGCGAAATTGTTGACGGAATCGCGCCATTTCTGGTCTACGACAACGATCCTTATATGGTGGTGGGTTCCGAAGGAAGGCTCTTCTGGATCATCGATGGGTTTACTGAGAGTGCGAACTATCCGTATTCGCGGCATTACCAGGCGGCCGACAAAAACGTTAATTACATTCGCAACAGCGTCAAGGTCGTCATCGACGCTTACAACGGCACGACGAATTTCTACGTGTTCGATGCAAACGATCCGTTGATTCAAAGTTATCGCGCGATCTTCCCGGCGCTCTTTCACGATCAGAAAGACATGCCCGCGGATTTACGCGCGCATGTCCGCTATCCCGAGACCTTGATCAAAACGCAAGCCGAGGTCTTTGCTCTCTATCACACGCAAGACATCAACTCGTTCTTTCAGCGCGAAGACTTGTGGAACGTGGCCCGCCAGGTAGCACCCAGTGCGGACAAAACGCAACCGTCGGCAGAGCAATCGATTGAGCCATACTTCGTCCTGATGCAACTGCCCGGTGAAAAGGAAGGCGTCGAATTCGTCGAGATCCTTCCGTTCACCCCGTCGAATCGCAACAACATGATTGGCTGGATTGCCGGGCGCTGTGACGGCGATGCTTACGGATCGCTGCTGGCCTACAATTTTCCGAAGTCGCGTCTGGTTGACGGGCCGCTGCAAATCGAAGCGCGCATCGATCAAAACGCGCAGCTATCTGGCCAGTTCACGCTTTGGAACCAGCAGGGGTCGCACGTCCAACGCGGACATCTACTCGTCATTCCGATCGGGCGGTCGCTGCTTTACGTCGAGCCAATCTATTTGAAAGCTGAACGAAGTCCGATGCCGGAACTGCGTCTGGTGGTGCTGGCCACCCAGGACCGTCTGGCGTACGGCAATAATTTTGACGAGGCGCTCAACAACCTGTTCGGTGAATCTGCGAAAGCGCCAACCGAAACAAAACCGGAAACGCAGCAGCCGAATGCGAACGCCGGACCGAAAGCTTCGCCCTCTCCGCAGTCCTCGGCGACGCCGAACGTCCAACAGTTAGTCAACCGCGCTGTTCAGGAGTTTGATGATTATCAACGACTGACGTCGGAAGGTAAGCTGGCGGAAGCAGGAAAGAAATTAGAAGAGCACAAGCGCACGCTTGAAGAGTTGAAGAAGGCCGGCAGCAAACTGCCTTAGTTACTTGATCTTGTCCTCGAGTTTTTTCGCCTCCACAACTGCGTCCTGATATTCGGGCGCGTAATCCGGCAGAGGCTTCATCGCCCGAAGCGCCTCAATCTGTTTCCGCGCCTCTTCGTTACGATGCGCTTCGGCATAAGCTTGCGCGAGGCGCACTCGCAGGAGAGCATTGTTTGGTCCCACCTTGATTCCCTTTTCTAAATAGCTGATCGCTTTCGAGGTGTCGCCGCCTAACAATCTCGGCGATTCCAAATAGACCTGGCCCAGAACCATGTAAGCGCTGCCCGACTGGAAGCCTTCATCGATCTTCAGCACCGTTTCCATTTCCTGCTTGATGTCATCGAGTTCTCCCAAACCAGAGAGCGTGCTGATCTGCGCGTTGCCACCATAATTCGCACCCAACCAGAAATGGCCTTCAGGTTTTCCATCTTGCAAACGGACGGCAAGTTTTCCTGCTTCGATGCCTTCGCGATAAGCCTTGTCCTGTTCGGTGGAATCGGGCGTATGCGACCCAAGATAGTAATTGAACTTGGCTAGCCGCCAGGCCAATTCAAAATTCGCCGGGTCGTCCGCCTGGGCCTGGCGCAGGCTAACAATCGCCTGACGCACCTTCACCAGGTCGGCGCGCTTAGCGTAATACTGGTCCGCCTCAGCGATGGCCTCGGCTGATGGCCTGATGGCGATGTGATCGGCGTTACCCGTGGCCCCTTTTCGGCAGCCCATTCCATTCAAAACGATCAGAGCAATCCCTACAAGAGCAGCACTTTTGCCTAGCATTTCCAGCAATCCTTTGTTCGTAAGGGTCATATTGTATGGTTGTGTCATACACGCCTCAATTGCCTTTCGCCTGGACTCGCGAATAAGGTATAGTTCGCGTTCGGCCACATACGAAAACAGAGGCATCAGTGACGGCAGCAGCTTTCTACGATCTCGAAGGAACGTTGGTCAGCACCAACCTGGTCCATACGCTCGGCTTCTATGCGCGCAATCAACCGAGCCTCCTTCGCAGCTTCAGCAAGAGCGCCACTACGCTGCTAAGTGTTCCCCTGTTCGCCGTAAGCGATCAGTATAGCCGAAAAGTCTTCAACGATCTCTTCTTCAAGCGATACAAAGGCGAACGTGAAGATCGGATGCGCTTCTTTGCCGATGAATTGTTCGAAAAGGTTCTGAAGCCGGCGGTCTATCCCGGCGCGTTCGAACTGATCGAAAAGTCTCGCAGTCTCGGCTTGCGCCAGGTCGTCGTGACCGGCGCGCTCGATGTATCGGTTACGCCTTTGATGAACTACCTGGGGATAACTGAGTACGTTGCGAATCGTCTTGAGTTCGTAAAGGGTGTAGCGACGGGTCGTCTCTTGCCGCCGGTTCTGGCTTCGGCGACTAAGGCTTCATGGATTCGCACATTTGCCGAGCGTGAAAAAATAAATCTTAGCGACTCGTTTGCCTATTCAGACAGCATGAGCGATCTGCCGATGCTTTCGATCGTGGGCCATCCGGCCGCTGTCAATCCGGATTTTCGTTTGCGACAGACGGCTCTTCATCATGACTGGCCGATTCTGACTTTGAAGTAGCGGACAAACACTATGGCCCTTCAACTAAGAAGAAAGACACACGAATCAATCGTGTACATCGACAGCGACAGCGCACCGCGGGTGATGCCTTCGGGAGAAGATTTCATTCTTGAAGACTTGCCGGTCGGCACGCGAGTCCTTTATCCGAATCCGCCGCTGAAGGGCCTGCCTAATCGCGAAGCGGCGATTCGTTATGCGCTGAATCATCCATTTGATTGCGATCCCCTGTTCGCGCAACTCGAGCCGGGCATGAAGGTCACTATCGCGGTTGATGACATCAGCCTGCCGCTGCCGCCGATGGCCACGCCCGACATTCGCCAGACGATGCTGGAGATTGTGCTCGACATGCTGGCGGGTCACGGCGTCGACGACGTTCACATCATCATCGCGAATTCGCTCCACCGCAAAATGACGGCGTGGGAAATGAAGCGAATGGTGGGGCAAAGAATCTTCGACGCGTACTATCCGGATCGTTACTACAACCATGACGCCGAATGGAAAGACGGCATGATGAAGATTGGCGAGACGCGACACAAAGAGCCGCTGTCGCTGAACCGTCGCGCGGCCGAAAGTGATTTGTTGATTTACTGCAACATCAATTTTGTGCCGATGGATGGCGGCCACAAATCAGTTGCGGTCGGGCTTTGTGATTACGAATCGCTGCGCGCTCATCACGATCCACAGACGATACGCGACTCGGACAGTTACATGGATCCGGCCAAGTCTGAGCTCGCCAACAAGTGCATCCGCCTGGGGAAGATCGTCGATCAGCACCTTAACGTCTTTCATATCGAAACCTCCATCAACAATCGCATGTACGGAAGCGACATGGATTTTCTCCTGAAGAACGAGGATGACTTCACCGCGTTTGATCGCATGAAGTTTGAAGCCATGCGTTACACGATGGGTAAGCTCCCCCGGCAAGCGCGACGCAAGTTGTTGCATTCGCGGCCGGCACAATACGAGATGACTGCTTGCTATGCCGGAAAAACCGAGCCGGTCCACGCAAAGATCATTGAGAAGGGGTTTCAGCAGTATGCGATCCCGGTGCGCGGCCAGTGCGACATTCTGATTACCGGCATTCCGGACATCTCGCCGTACAACGTTTATTCGATTCTGAATCCGCTGCTGGTCCAGGTGATGGGTCTCGGCTATCACTTCAATTTCTATCGCAACAAGCCGCTATTGAAAAAAGGCGGCGTGATGATCGTTCATCATCCGTGTTACGACGAATTCGATCACAACTTTCATCCCAGCTACATCGAATTCTTTAACCGTTTGCTGCCGGAATCACGCGACGCTTTCTATCTGCGCGAAAAATACGAGCGCGAGTTCGCGAACAATCCAAGTTATGTCGAGATGTATCGCCGCGGGAATGCTTATCACGGCGCGCATCCTTTTTTCATGTGGTATTGGGGCGAGAACGGGCGCCAGCACGTAGGCCATGTCATCGCCGCGGGCGCTGAGAATGCCCACGTGCCGGCGATGCTGGGATGGGAACGCGCCGACAATCTAACGGAAGCGATTGCGATGGCGCGCACCTACATGGGCAGCTCAGCCGAGATAACGATGCTGCATCAACCAATGATCGGGATTGCTGATATGGAGTAGCGATTCCCTCTCCAAACGGAGAGGGCTCAAAGCAAGCGCAGCATGGGTACAGCATTAATCACTCGAGTAATCGCTTTTGCGAGCACGTTGATGATGTCGATCGCGATCGTCGGCAGTCTGCCTAAATTCAAAGAGCGCCGGCAGCGATATTTTGCGGAAGCGGCAACGGACGGAAACCTCCACCGCATGCAGTTACTCAATCTGGCCGGCGTCAGTGTGAATTCGCATGACGGTCGGGGAGCGCCGCTTTTGCTCGCGGCGGGCGAGGGACGCCTGAATGCCGTTCGTTACCTGTTGGACCATGGCGCCGACCTAAATGCACTCGACAGCACCGGTAACACTGCCCTGACTGAAGCGACATATTACGGCCACGTTTCAGTCATCAAGGAACTTTTGGTTCGCGGTGCGAATATCAATTCCCTGTCGAGCGCGGGCACCCCGCTCGATATCGCGTTGAGCAAAAACGACGACGCGGTTGCCGATCTGTTGAAGCATTACGGCGCCAAGCGAGCGAGCGAATTGCGCTGAACTCCCTCTCCCGTTGGGAGAGGGTTGGGGTGAGGGTTTAGCGACGGAAAGAACCCTCTTGTTTTTTGTTTTCGTTACTGCCGACGTAATGAGATGAGTAGAAAAAGAGTGGGTGGGGTAACCGTAGCAGGCTAGACCCTCACCCCGGCCCTCTCCCAAAAGGAGAGGGAGACGGATTGTTGAATCATGACAGCCAGGCTTTCACCCACTGAAATCTTTAACGGCCGAAAGATCTTTCTGATCGGCGGTACGGGCTTTCTCGGCAAGGTCACCTTGAGCATGCTGCTGCACCGCTTCCCGGGCGTTGGTCGCGTCTACGTGACGGTGCGCGCGCGTTCGAAGGAAGAATCTGAAACGCGCTTTTGGAACAACGTCATCAGTGCGCCGCCATTCGATCCCGTACGCGAACGCTACGGCACGGCGTTCGAAGATTTCGTCAGAGATAAAGTCGCCATCGTCGGCGGCGACATCGCCGAAGACAAGCTTGGCTTTAGTGAAGAAGAGGCTGAAGCGATCGCGAAAGACATCGACGTTGTTATCAACTCAGCCGGAAACGTCACCTTTAATCCGACTCTGGAAAGCGGCCTGCGAACCAACGTTGTCGGCACTCAAAATGTCATCGCTTTTACCAAGCGCATGAAGCGGCCATGTTTGGTCCATATCTCAACCTGCTTCGTCGCGGGCGATCGATCTGGCGCCGTCTGGGAAGATGACGAAGTGCTTGGGTATTTCCCGCGCAAGAACGAATTGAAAGGTGTTGAATTCTCAGTTCAAAAAGAGATCGCCGATTGCGCAAAGATGTCTGAGCGCGCCCGCGAAGAAGCAAAGGACGCCATGCGCGTCGCGCAGTTTCGCGAACTCGCGCGCAAGCGTCTTAACGAAGAAATGCGTGATGGTGACGATCCGGATGCGCTCGGGCTCGCCGTCGCGCGCGAAAGAAAGGTTTGGATACGTAATCGCTTGACTGAACTCGGCGTCGAGCGCGCAAAGTTCTGGGGCTGGCCCAACATCTACACCTACACGAAATCGCTGGGCGAGCAATTAGTCGCCGCCGAAACTGAAATCGTGCGCGGCATTGTGCGCCCCTCGATCGTCGAATCGGCGAAGAGCTATCCGTTTCCCGGATGGAACGAAGGCTTTACCACGACCGCGCCGATTATCTTCATGACTTTGAAGGGACAGCGACAGCTGCCCGCGAATCCGAAACTGATTCTGGACATCACTCCCGTCGATCAAGTGGCGGCGGTGATGCTCGCGGTTGCGGCGCAAGCCTGCGTCGAAGAGCCCAAGCTGGTCCATCAGGCCGCGACCGGCGATTCAAATCCTAACGACATGGAAAGGATCATCGGTCTCGTCGGTCTGTTCCGGCGACAGCAGGAGCAGGAGAAGACGGACAGCCTGCGGCTTTTTCACGAGATTTCCGCCCGAATTGAGCCGTTTCAGGTCTCGCCTGAGCGCTTCGAAGCCACCTCACTGCCGATGATGAACACGGCCGCGAAAAAAGTTTCATCGCTGCTCGACAAAGCCAAGCCACGCTGGGGCGGCGGCCGTTACGAAGGCGTGATCAACCGGATGAAGCAGACCGTGGATCACGTTGAGCAGCAGACGCGCGAGGCCAGTG
>DASWQK010000250.1:0-5293 GCA_036403735.1 Pyrinomonadaceae bacterium | reverse complement strand
CAGTCCAATGTGAAAATACACAACACCCAATTGGTGATGCGCCTCGTCGAAATTTGGATCCAGGTCCAGCGCGCGCCGGTAAGATTGAATAACCGCTTCGTGCGGAAAATGGTTGGCATGCGTCCAAAGAATTATGCCGCGCGCAAAATGGCCTTCGGCGAGATTCGGATCCAACGAGAGGGATTTCTCGACGGCCACGGCGGCATCTTCGTTCAATTGTTTCTTTTCCGCTTCAGGAGCCGAAAAGTAGAACGATTTAATGTTGTCGGCGCGTGCCAATTCCGCATAGCCGGGGGCAAAATTCGGATCGATGCTTATCGCCTGCTTCAACAAAGATATTGCATTTTCAATCTGCGCCGGATTCTCGCTCTTGAGATTTACTTTGGCGCGCAAGTACGCGTCGTAAGCGGGAGAGCTTTCATACTTATTTACCGGCTGGGCGTTGTTCGTCGGGTGGCGGAAGAAACGCATATATCCGACCAGTGCCAGTGTGATTATCAGGAGACCAACGAAAGCCGCAACGGCGCGAGATCCCATCGGTGGCCAACTTCGCTGCGGCTTCGAAACAGCGGAATCCATCCGAACTGTGGTCGCATCGTTCATTGACGCCGAGATGTTTCCACTCTCACGCTCGCGGCAGAGTCGATCGAGATCGACCGACAACTCAATCATCGTTTGATAGCGCCGCGACGGCTCTTTCTCGAGACACTTCAGGATGAGCGACTCGAATCCCGTCGGGACGACGCCTGAATGAGATTGCAACGGCGGTGGCTCGCGCATCAGAATCGCTGACGTTAGCTCAGCCAAACTTTTGGCCTCGAATGGCCGCTTCCCGCTGGTGATCTCGTAAAGCACGACCCCATAGCTGAAGATGTCGCTGCGACCATCCAATTGCTCCGCTCGCAGTTGCTCGGGCGACATATAGGGCGCGGTTCCCAGCACGACCCCGGTTTCCGTCAGCAGCATTGCCGTCTCAGCTTCCGTATCGACTGCGACCCTGTGACTCACAATCTTCGCCAAACCAAAGTCGAGCACTTTCACTTTGCCACGCGGAGTGATGAGTATGTTCGAGGGTTTAATGTCGCGATGGATAATTCCGTGGGCATGAGCCTCAGCCAAAGCGTCAGCGACCTGGGAAGATAAGGAAAGACACTCTGACAGATCGAGCGGCTTTCGCTTCATCCTGACGTCGACCGTCTCACCTTCGACGTGCTGCATCACGATAAAGCTGCGGCCATCGTATTCGGTGACTTCATAGATCGAGCAGATGTTTGGATGGTCCAAACTGGCTGCGGCCCGCGCTTCTCTAACGAGACGACTCTTGGCTTGCTCATCAGCCAACAGACTTTCCGACAAAAACTTAATCGCAACTTTGCGATCGAGCTCCGTATCCTGGGCCAGATACACCTCGCCCATTCCGCCTTCGCCAATCTTTGAGCGGATTTCATAGCGGCCGAGTCTTGTGCCGGAAGGAATCATTATTCGGTTGTCATCTGGTCACCACAGTCAAAGTCTTAACGACGGAGTAGAATCAATATGCCCGCGGCGATGCCCAGGACAGCCAAACCAGTTGTGACTGTCGACGAAACTTTGATATTGAGCAACGGCAACAGTCCGGTAAGAATCAGCCAGAGGCCAAGCAAGGTCATCCCCAGATTTCTGCCTGCCAAACTATTTGTTAGTGCCATGCGTTTCTCCTCTTTCCTATGACGACCGATTGAATTCAGATAACTCAATTTCCCTTCAAACCTGCGCCAAACTAAGCACACCCATTAAGCCCGGCCCGCAACTTCGCCCGTCTGCGTGTTCACGCGCACGACTTCGCCTTCCTTGATGAAAAGAGGTACGCGCACCACGAGACCAGTTTCGAGTGTCGCTTGTTTGGTTGCGCCACCGGCGGCGGTGTCGCCGCGCAGACCCAGTTCCGTCGACGTGACCGTGAGTTCGACGTACTGAGGGAGTTGCAACGAAACCGGCTCGCCGTTGTATTTCAAAACCTGGAGCGATACACCGTCCTTGAGATAGCCGCGATCGGCGCCGACGTTTTCATTTGAGAAAACGAACTGCTCGAAGCTTTTCTCATCCATGAAGTGACACCCTTCGGCATCGTTGTAAAGAAATGACGCAGGCACCGTCTCGATGTCCGGTTCTTCAAACTTCTCGCTCGAGCGGAAGCTCTTTTCCATTACCGCATTCGTCAACACGTGACGCAGACGGGTGCGGACCATCGTCGCGCCGCCGCGGGCCGTCGGCGAAGCAAAGAAAACGTCGAGGACGAGGTACGGCTGCCCCTCAACCGCGATCAGCAATTTACGTTTGAGTTCATTCGCTCCAATTAGCGCCATAGTAGTTCACTTTTCCCAACCTGGTTTTTGATTAATTCGAAGGTGAAAGCGTTTCGCGATTTCGTACTTATCAAGGCTCAAGACCAACGCGCCGCAAGCGTGCAGCAAAGCGCGGATCAGAACGCAGCGGATCCCAAATCGGATTCACTTTGAGATAGATCATTGGGCCAAAGCGAAGGTCGATGGACTGGTCGAGCCACTTGAAGGCTTCATCTTTGTTGCCCAGACCCGCCTGCGTGGCAGCGAACCAGTGCGGTGAAACGTACCGATCTTTTGACATTGCCAACAGCTCATTCATCAGCTTTTGGGCTTCGGCTTTGCGCCCGCACGCCGCGTACTCCTGCGCGCGCCACCCGAGTTGCTCGCCCACTGGCCCCATTTGTTCGGCCTTCATGGCTTCAGCGATACCGTCATCGCACCGGCCTTTTTGAATCAGCGCGCGGCCCATCAGAAAATGCGCGCGCACAAAGCTGGGATCCATTTCGATCGCTTTCTTTAATTGTGCAATCGCTTCGTCAGGCCGGCGCGAAAAATAATAAAACTCGCCGTGATCAGTCTGGAAGAGGACCGAAAGCGGATCGATCTCTTCTGCTTTTTTGATCTCAGCGAACGCTGCCTCAGTGCGGCCGGACGAGATCAAGAGGTAAGCGTACCCGTGATGTGGAGTCGCATAGTTCGGGTTCAATGCGATGGCCCGCTGATATTCGCTCTCTGCCCCGGCCCAGTCCCAATCGTAATAAAGTTTGACGTAGGCCAGCGAAGTGTGGGCCTCGGACAACGAATTATCAATCTGGATGGCTTTGGTCGCTGCGTCTTTCGCCAAAGGGAAAACATCCTGTGGTGAACGAATGCCCTGACTGCTCAGAAAGCTGTAACAGTCGGCGAGCCCGGTGTAGGCCAGCGCGTAGTTTGGATCTTTTTCGATGGCCCGACGGAAATAATTAATCGCCTTTTGATAGCTGTCTGCCGTCCGCTTGTTCCAATAGAATCGGCCCTGCAAATAAAGCTGATACGCCTCGGCGTTAGCCGTGTAGTTCTTAGTGGCCCTTTGCTGTTCGCTACTGGTCAACCTTTGCCGCAATTTTTCCAGGACGTCGCGCGTGATGTCGCTCTGCACTGCGACCAGGTCACTGAGTTTGCGATTGTACTGTTCGCCCCAGATTTGATTGCCGGTTCGAGCTTCCACCAACTCGAGGTTCAAAGTCAGATCGTCACCGTGTTGAGACATGCGTCCCAACAGCACGGCCTGCACACCTAACTCTTTGCCTACCAGCTGAGGCTCGACGTCCTTGTCCTTGTAGCGAATGACCGAGCTGCGGGACTTTACATTGAGATTTCGCAGTTGCGAGAGATTATTTATCAGACTCTCGGTTAAGCCATCGCTCAAATACTCGGTGTCGGAATTGCCGCCGACATTTGCGAAAGGCAAGACAGCAATTGAATCGATCTCAGTCTTAGTGCCCCTGGCAGGCAGAAAAAATGCGAATCCAAATGCTAAGAGAATCAGGACCACGAGGCTGAGACCTATCGCAACCTTGTGCCGCTTAATTCCGGTGACCAGTGATTCGGTGCTCAGTGACTCCGTGGATGGCCCGGAGGGGGCGGCAGTTGAATCAGGCGACTGCTGACTGTTGGTCCCGACGCCGGCCGCCTCGTTTGGTTGATTGCGCGATTCTTGAGCGTCGGTCTTATCAGTTGCGGAGGCCCCGATTTCTCGCCGCAACTCTTTTAACTCGATCGCCACGTCTTTGATCGTTTGATACCGATCATCGGGATCCTTGGCCAGGCACCGTCTAATTATTCTTTGCAAATCGGCCGGCGCGTCCGAACGTATTTCGCTAAGGAGCGGCGTGGGTTCACGAATGATTTTGTTCAGGGTGTCGATCGCATCCGCGCCGGCGAAGGCTCTCTGGCCAGTGACCGCTTCGTAAAGCATGCAGCCGAACGAGAAGATGTCCGATCGATGATCGATTTCACGGGTTCTGCCTTGCGCCTGTTCGGGTGACATGTAACCGACTGTTCCCAGCACCATCCCAGGTTGTGATTGTTGCGGCATTATCGCCGTGGCCATGTCACTTGAAGTGCTCGAGAGTTTTGGAGGTTCGATCAATTTCGCCAGACCAAAGTCGAGAATCTTCGCATGACCGTCACGCGTGATCATGATGTTGTCCGGCTTAAGGTCGCGATGCACGATACCGGACGCATGAGCCTTGGCAAGTCCTTCGGCGACGTGTTGCAGACAACGCAGAAGCTTTCGCATATCGGTTTGCATAGCAATCGCTTCGCGTAGAGTTTGGCCGTCTACGAATTCCATCGCGATAAAGTTTGCGCCATCGCTCTCGCCGATCTCATAGATGTGCGCGATGTTCGGATGATTGAGCGCCGCCGCGGCCTGCGCCTCCTGTTTGAAGCGTCGCATCCGATCACTATTGGCAGCCACCTCCGGCGGCAGAACTTTCAATGCAACTTTGCGATGAAGCTGCGTATCGTCCGCCAGATACACTTCACCCATTCCGCCCTCGCCGATCTTTGAGCGGATTTCGTAGCGGCCGAGTTTCATTCCGGGAGCTAGGGTGTCCATGGGAACGGCGGGATTCTAACGGAGATCAGATCGATTCGCTAGAATTCTGAATAGTCGGTTGTGTCTGAATTTGACGGGTGTCAGAGTACCAACTTTAGTTGGGCTTTCTGATCTGTCCTAAAAAGCCCGACTAAAGTCGGTACTCTAACGTCGCTAGCGAAACTAAGACACTACCGAATAGTCGACGTGGCTGAGTTTGAAAAAGTGGCACGGGCGTCCCGCCCGTGAGATCACGCGCAAGATGCGCGTGCCACCTTTTAAGCGACGGATCGGCGCCTTCGCAGCGTGCGCGAGACTCTGCCCGCGAGTATAGTTACGGCCATGCCCGGCTTCCTCGTTACCTGCTTGACGCTCTTGCTGTTGCTGG
>DASWQK010000249.1:0-5492 GCA_036403735.1 Pyrinomonadaceae bacterium | reverse complement strand
AAACTTCCCGAGATGATTATTCTTGTAGGCTGTCCAGCCCCTTGCGGTCGTAGCTTAACACACGCAAGCAGCGACCAGCCAGAGTTCGGTCACGGCGGAGGAATGGGTCGGGTACTGCCTCGTCAGGGTTCAGCGTTTCTTAGTGGCCGCCCTTCCTCTTTCCCTCAACTCGCAGTAGAATCACGCTCTTCAGAAATCTCTTATGGCGGAAAAGCTACAGACTAAATCGCACGGCAGCGAGGTGCACGAGCGGCTTTGTCGCGCGCGGATCTTTATCGACGAATGTTACAGCTTACCGCTCGACCTGGACGAGATTTCCAAGCAAGCTTGTTTGTCCCGCTATCATTTTCTCCGCCTGTTTCGCGAAGCGTTTGCCACCACGCCACACCAGTACCTGATGCGCCGGCGAATTGAAAAAGCGAAGGAACTGCTCCGGTCGCGCCGACTGAGCGTGACGGATGTTTGCTTTGAAGTTGGCTTTCAGAGTCTGGGCTCGTTCAGCACGCTGTTTCGCAAATGCGTCGGCGCCGCCCCGATCAATTACCGCGAGCGCGAGATGCAATCCCTCAGTAAGGTTCCACCCTGCTTTCTTTACATGAACGGCCTCGGCTTGCGTGACTAGCAAGATTGGCATTCGGGGCATTAGCCTGGCCGTTAGCGAGGGCTCTGTTCAAGCCGCAAGTCTTTGAGCCCTCCCTCACGGTCGGGCTAGCGCCCCGCATTCACACTCGGCCAAAGTACCGCAAACGCGCCCGCCCACAATTCAGCAATTTTCGAGAAGACAGATTCCGTCAATCCCTCTATGCTCCTTCGTAAATTCCGACGAAGGGAAGCTGAGACCATGATCACAAAAATGTCGCATGCCACTGTTTGGGTAAAGAACCAACAGGAGGCGCTCGAGTTCTATCGGGATAAACTGGGCTTTGAAGTCGATACCGACGCCATGATCGGCGACGACTATCGTTGGTTGACGATGAGAATACCGGGTCAGCCGGGCTTTGAGATTATCTTGATGGAGCCAAAACCGGGGTACATCCTGGATGACGAATCAGCCGCGCAATTGAAAGCGCTGATGGAAAAAGGTGTGCTCGGCGCGGGCGTGTTTGAAACGGATGACATCCACAAAACCTATGAAGAGTTAAAGGCGCGCGGAGTTGAATTCAAAGGCCCGCCGGTCACGCAGTCGTGGGGGACCGCCACCGTAATGAAGGACAACTCCGGGAATTGGTTCAGCCTGGGCCAGGACAAGAAAAAGCAAGCATAGCCGCATTTTGATTTTCGAAGGAGAGGATCTTCCCATGGTTAAGCAACTTGCCCTCGGCGCGATTCTGGGCGGAATCGTCTTGTTTTTTTGGAGCGCGATCGCGTGGATGTTGATTCCCTGGCCGGGTGAACCGCTGCGTTCGTTCACGAACGACGATGCAGTCATCGCAGCCATAAAAGCCAACGCGCCGAAGTCCGGAAACTATTTACTCCCGAATGAAGTAAAGCGCGCGCCGGGTATGACGGACGAGCAATTCAAAGCGGCCCAGCAAGCTGCAATGGAAAAGATGTCGCGCGGTCCGGTGGTCTTTGCCGCAATCAGGCTCGAGCCATTCGGTTCAATGGCCAAGCCTTTGGTGATCAAGTTCGTTGCACTTCTTGTGGTTGCATTGCTCGCAAGTGTTCTGCTCGCGCAAACCAGCGGTCTTTCTTATCTGACTCGCGTGTTACTGTTGACCATCATCGGGCTGATCATCTTCGGCGGCGCCAATGTCGATGAATGGAGCTGGTGGGGCTTCAGCAATGCGTATACGGCGATGCAATTAGGCGTGCAGGTCATCGGCTGGTTCCTGGCCGGACTTGTCATGTCGATATTCGTTCGTGGAAAATCGATAGCCTAGGGAGTTCGGACTATGCCAAAGACTGCAACCAAAACTAAGTCGATCTACGGTGTTCATCCGGGCGTGCTGATGACCCAAAAATGGATCGGTGAGCTGAAACAGAAAACCGGGCGGACGCTTAATGAATGGATTAAGTTCATCAGGAAAGAAGGACCACCGACTGAAGAAGCCCGCCGCGATTGGTTAAAGACCCAACACCAGCTCGGCACGAATTCAGCATGGTGGTTGGCTGAACGCTCTGCCGGCAAAGGCGAAGAGTTAGGCGACCCGGACGTTTATCTGCAGGCGGCTGAGAAGTATGTCGATGAAATGTTCGCCGGCAAAAAGGAACATCTGCGGCCGATTTACAACGCGCTGCTGAAGCTCGGCTTATCGATGGGCAAAGACACCAAAGCCTGTCCCTGTCAGACGATCGTGCCGCTTTATCGAAATCATGTCTTTGCGCAAATCAAACCCACGACGCAGACCAGAATAGATTTTGGTCTCGCGTTGGGTGACATGAAGAAAACTCCCAAGCGTTTGATCGACACGGGCGGATTCGCAAAAAAAGACCGGATCACGCATCGTTTTGAAATAGCTTCACTGAAAGATATCGATGATGAAGTGAAGCGATGGTTAAGGACTGCTTACGATCGAGATGAATAAAGTGTTTCCCATAGCGGTTGGCCCCGTAGGGGCCAAATGTTTATAGCCAGCAAAGCTTCTTCTGACAACAGCTCCTTTAGGAGCGTAATATTTTTGCGAGTCTAGAGGAAAACATTTCGCTCCTAAAGCAGCTGGGATCAATTAATAACGTAGGTACTATAAACATTCGGCTCCCAGCGGTTGGAGAGTTTCGATGGCAATCACTTTCACACCTCGCATGAGTGACGAAGCTCCCTTCATCTGTAGCTTTGGGTTCTGGGTGACTTAGTGGTTTTGTTCATTCCATAAACAGGAGAACACAATGCCAGGCGGCAAATCATTGAAAGAACGCATAAGTGACGAAGCAGTCGAATCAAAGACCGGCAAGAACTGGTCGCGCTGGTTCAAACATCTTGACGCTGCGGGCGGCAAGAAAATGACTCATCAGGAAATCACCGGCCATCTCAGCGACAAGCACGACGTTCGTCCCTGGTGGACACAAATGATCGCGGTGACTTACGAACAGGCGCGCGGCCTGCGCCAGGTCCATGAGAAGCCCGAAGGCTTTGAGATTAGTGTCAGCCGCACGATTGAGGCGCCGGTAAGCAAAGCATTCAAGGCATGGACCGATGAAAAGGTCCGGCAGAAATGGCTGTCTGCAAAATTGACTATCCGCAAAGCGACGCCGAACAAGTCTCTGCGTATCACCTGGGAAGACGGGCCGACCAGCGTGGCCGCCGCATTTGCGCCGAAAGGGACTGGCAAATGCCAGGTCGTCGCGCAGCACAGCAAACTTACAAACGCCAGGGCCGCCGCGAAGATGAAAAAGTTTTGGGGCGAAGCGTTGGACCAGCTAAAGGCTTTGCTCGAATAACCGCGAGAGCCTATTCCAAGTGCTGGGTGAAACGAATACTGTTCCGGTCAGCGTCTTTGACATAGAGCTCGCGATTGCCCCAATCCTGATTGATCGGTCCGGTATCGATTGAGACTCCCTTCGCGACCAACTCTGCATGAATTGCATCTACGTCCGAAACGATCAGGACGATTACACCACCCGACATGCCGTCACCTGAAAATGACGATGCTTGAAACCGCGCGTCGTCGCGCACGAATCCCATGTAACACGGATCGACGCCGCCAAACGGTCGATAAGCAAACTGCTGCTGAAATCCAAGCTTGCCATAGAACTCTTCGGCCTGAGCCGAACTGCTAACGTGCAGGACTGGAATTGCTTGCTTGAACATGTCGTCTCCTTCAGTTTTCACCTTCGCCCCATTACTCACTTGCCCGCCCGAGACACAGTAGGGGACATCTTGCGCGCGAAGCAAACATGCGCGAGTGCGAGCAACAAGAGAGCCACGGCCAACCAAAAAGACCTCTGCCACAGGAGAACGTTTCGATTGCCGCCGACCAGATCCGCATATTTCCAAAGGTGGTAAGAGCCTGGATTGTAAAGCCAATTCACGTAGCCCATGCTGTACAAATAAAACATCGTCGCACCGACGCCGACGCTCACTGCGTAGGTTACGTACTTTTCGTGTAAGACGACGTTGAGTAATAAAGCCATGGCCGCCAGAAAAACCAAACCCGGAAAAACGATCAGTGAATACGTAAGCAGATAGGGCCGCAATTCTACGGGGCGATGTCCTCTCAAAAACTGTGTCGCAATCGCGGTCACGCCGATCAGCACTACGAGCGATAAGGTCAACGCGAGCGTCGCGAAAAACTTGGACATCAGCAGCACGCCATTCGATGCCGGCATCGACCAAAGCACAGGTTCAATTCTCAACTCCCGATCGCGGTGCATAGCTTCGCCGGTATAGAAAACAGAAATCCCGATCAGAAACAGCAACATCGCATTGGCTGTGCCGGTTGCGTAGGTCGCCGAGTATGAGACCTCAGGCGTTACTCGAAAAAAGGCCACATCGAAAATTGAAAGAACCAGAGCGAGCGGCAATAGCACGATCAAACTGCGCTCGGCGCGCAGCAGACGAAACTCGACACCGACAGCCGCGAGCAACTTCTTCACGCTGTCGCTGAACTTTTCATTCGCTGTAATGACTCGCGGTAAAGGCTCGCTCGCGGCAGCCAAACTCGGCCTTACGAAAGTAGAGTCCGTCTGTAGTAAGTCAGTCGCGTCGGATGCGTAAACCCCTTCGCTCGCGGTTGACAGACTGAGCCATGCAAATTCTTTCGGTTTTCCCGGTCGCTCGGTAATCGAAAACCTAAGATAGAGAATGAATAAACAGACGGCCGACAAACAGATCATCCACCCACGGTTCGCGATTAATAACGAACTGTAGGAAACCGGGTGTTGATTAAGAAACTCTGCAGTTTGATGCCATGGTTCAATGGGTTCGAAACTGTTTCGGGCACCGAAGCCCATCGGGTCAAGAAAGGCTTTCCACCAGATCGAGAGCGGCCTCATCAGCAGGCCGCAAGCGATGTAAAGCGGATAAAACAGGGCCGCGAGGCCGTAAACAATTTTCGAGTTTCGCGTCAGAGTGCCGACGGTGAAATAGATCGCAGCCAAAATCAGATGTGAGATTACGACGACAAAGAGGAAGTGCTTGAAGTAGGGCAGAGCGCGCCACGGCAGCACGACCATGCCTTTGAACGGGACGGCTTGCAATAAGAAGAACGTAAATGCGAACGCCGACTGGCAGCAGACGAGCACGAAGAAACTACCGCAGAACTTGCCGAGTAAATAGGTGGCGCGACTGATTGGCTTGGAGAGAACCAAAGGGACGATGCCCAGCTTGAAATCTCTGATGACCGGGTCGCCCATGATGACGGCTGTAAAGATCGGCAGGCCCAGAATGATTGAGAAGCCACCCATGTTTCGTGAGATGTAGAAGTCACTGTTCGTGGCCCAGCCTCTTGCTACTGCCGGTCCCCATCCCCACCAAAGAATTGCATTGGCACTGAATAGAACCATCAACGCGTAAGGAGCCACGCGCTTCGAATTGATCAGAACTTCATTGA
>DASWQK010000248.1:0-3453 GCA_036403735.1 Pyrinomonadaceae bacterium | reverse complement strand
AATTAGAAGGACAAAAAGAGTAATGCCCGAAGTTGATTGCCCAAAGCCTCAAGGGTCGCGCCATTAGTTCAGCTTTATTGCCGTGCGCAGTAACTGGCTGCTGGTTCGAGTGCTCGTTGTCTGAAGACCATCGCGAGGATACAATCCCAACAGCGTGACTCAACTCAGAACACTTTACCCCGCACTCGAACCATTCAACACCGGCCGTCTGAAAGTTTCGGACCTCCACGAAATCTATTACGAGCAGTGCGGCAATCCAAAAGGCAAACCGGTTGTCTTTCTTCACGGCGGCCCGGGTGGCGGCATCACGCCGGAGTATCGGCAGTTTCATGATCCAGACGTATATCGCATCGTGCTATTTGATCAGCGCGGGTCAGGGCAGAGTACGCCGTATGCTTCGATCGAAGAAAACACTACGTGGGACCTGGTTTCAGATATTGAGAAGCTGCGCGAGCATCTCGGCATAGAAAAATGGCAGGTGTTCGGCGGATCGTGGGGCAGCACTTTGTCGCTTGCTTTTGCTGAGAAGCATCCCGAGCGCGCGACCGAACTCGTGCTGCGCGGAATCTTTCTCTGCCGGCCGAATGAGATCAAATGGTTCTATCAGGAAGGCTGCAGTTGGATCTTCGCCGACGTTTGGGAAGAGTTTCTGAAAGTCATTCCCGAAGCTGAACGTCACGACATGGTCAGCGCTTATCATAAGCGGCTGACCAGCGATGACGAGAAGGTACGACTTGAAGCGGCGCGCGCTTGGTCGATTTGGGAAGGCTCGACGTCGAAACTCTTCTTTGATCCCGAGTCGATCGAGAAATTCGCCGATCCTACTTTCGCGCAAGCCTTCGCCCGCATTGAATGTCACTACTTCATGAACAACTGTTTCTTTCCGACCGACAATTATTTGATCGAGAATATCGGAAAGATTCGCCACATCCCCGGTGTGATCGTCCAGGGCCGTTACGACGTCGTCTGCCCGATGACGAGCGCCTGGGACCTGCATCGTGCCTGGCCGGAAGCTCAACTGCACATCACTCCTGATGCCGGGCACTCGATTATGGAGCCGGGAAATTTGAGTGCGCTGGTTGAGGCGACCGATCGGTTTCGGTAGTAGTCAATGACCAATCTCATTCACACCTCGCTGACTGAAGCGAGGTGCTGTTTGGTTCGCAGTACTTCCTAACCGTTTCAACGGTTTCTCTGATAAGCCGTGGAGTGAGCCCCTAAAGTGAGACCACGAGTTAAGCTACAGTTTTTGATGGGAGGTGACAACTGTGGGCTTAACGCAAAGAAGGTTTACGCGAGAGTTCAAGTTGGAGGCGCTCAGGCAACTGGCAGGGGGCAAGTCGTTCGGCCGGTTAGCGCGGGAGTTGGAGCTGCATGAGAATGTGTTGCGGCGCTGGCAACGCGAGTATGAAAAGGAGCCGGGTCGAGCGTTTCCGGGCAAAGGCCAGGGTAAGGTGTGGCTCGACCGCGAGGCTGAGTTGGAGCGCAAGATCGGACAGATGACGCTCGAGAACGACTTCCTAAAAAAAGCCTTGCAGCGCTGGAGGAACAACGGCTGCTGGACAACGTCGGTGGCGTCGGGCGCTCTATCAGAAGATCGAAGAAGAAGTAGCCTCAGCCAGCGAACTATCAGTGCGCGGAATGTGTGGAACCGCCCAAGTGAGCCGGGCAAGTTACTACCGCTTTGTGGGCAGTGAGGCTGAGGATCCGGACATGGAGTTGCGAAGCGTGGTGCAGAAGATCGCTTTGAGCCGGCTGAGTTATGGTTACCGGCGGGTGCAAGCAGAGCTGAGACGGCGTGGTCATCAGGTGAATCACAAGCGGGTGCGGCGGCTGATGCGCGAGGACAACCTGCTCTGCTTACGGCGCCGCTCGTTCGTGCGCACCACTGATTCACGGCACGGCTTCACGGTGTATCCGAACCTCGCCAAGGAGATGGTGCTGACAGACATCAATCAACTCTGGGTGGCCGATATTACCTACATTCGACTGTCATCCGAGTTCGTCTATCTGGCGGTGATACTCGACGCCCACTCGCGGCGCGTGGTCGGCTGGGAGTTGGGCCGCACCTTGGCTGCCGAGTTGGCTCTCGGGGCCTTGCGTCAGGCGCTGAAAGGTCGCAGCTTTACGCCCGGCCTGGTCCATCACTCCGATCGTGGGGTGCAGTATGCTTCCGGCGACTACACGCAATTACTCCGCGATCACCAGATTCGGATCAGTATGAGCCGCCGTGGCAATCCTTCTGACAATGCCCAGGCCGAATCGTTCATGAAGACTTTGAAATACGAGGAAGTCTACCGCTCAGATTACCGTGACGAGCGTGACGTCAGAAGCAGCGTCGGTCACTTCCTCGAAAAGGTGTACAACGAAAAGCGGTTGCACTCGGCCTTGAGTTATATGCCGCCGGCGGAGTTCGAACGTAGTCTGATTACCACCAAAGTGACTGAGGCGAGCGCATGAGTTTTCTGAGGCATCGGGAAATCCATCAAGTCGAGACGCGTTGGCGCGGACGAAACCGTGATCCCGCCCGCGCCCTTCGACTCGATGAGTCTCCAGTTGGTTATTCCTTGGCGAGTTGCTCTCCAGCAGAGCCCGCCTCCGCTTCACCAACCGGCGGCACTCTGCAACAATGGCGCGGCCCTTTGCAACTAGCAATTCGCCGCTATCTCTTTACCACCTTATCTCGTGGTCTCACTCTAGGGGCGCACCCCACCGTTAAAACGGCTGGCGAGAATTGAACTCGGAGATGATCGCCTCGCTGAAGCGAGGCGAGAATAAGAGAGTGGAACGCCAGGCGTCTGACACCAATTTTTGACACTTTCCGGCGGGCTCGCGTAATATCGCCTCAACCATGAACGCGCGCGTCTTAGTCCTGAACGCTTCCTTTGAGCCCATCAACGTATGCACCGAGCGGCGTGCGGTGGTGATGATTTTTAAAGGGGTTGCGCGCATGGAAGAGCACAACGGCCACATGCTGCACTCGCAGCGAATTGAGATGAATGCGCCGTCGGTAATCCGTCTTACCGAATATCGCCACATTCCGTTTGAGCGCCGTTCGCTTTCGCGGAAGAACATCTTGTTGCGCGATCATTCGTGCTGCCAGTATTGCGGAAAGCAGTTTGCGCCTTCAGAGTTGACTCTCGATCACATAGTGCCACGGTCGCGCGGTGGCGAGTCGTCGTGGGATAATCTGGTCGCCAGCTGCAAGCGCTGCAATCATCGTAAAGGTAATCGGACGCCGGAAGAGTCGGATATGAATCTGCTGCGCCGCCCGCGCGCTTTTTCGCTGCACGTGAATCGGCAGATCATGCGTTACATCGGCCGAGCGGACGAAACCTGGCGCAAGTATTTGTTCTACGAATCAGATGGCCACAGTGAATTGTGCGTGCGCGCCTGAACTCGTTTAGCGGCGGACTACCGCCCGTCATTTAAGAAGGAGAACCCCTATGACTG
>DASWQK010000247.1:0-7141 GCA_036403735.1 Pyrinomonadaceae bacterium | reverse complement strand
TCGCGTAGCGTCGCCGGCATTTTCAATCGCCAGGTAAAACTGCGCGAGCGCAACTAGTCGCTTCCCACTTGATTTGGCCAAAGATTCAGCCTGATGAGCGATGTCGAACGCAGCGTCGCGGTGGCCTCGCAGAAACAGATTCAGCGGAAGGCGCGCGATCACGTCCGTGAACAATCGATCGGGCATGTCGGCCGGTGCTTCTGACAGCGCCAGTCGAAACTGTTGCAACCCGCCGTCGGTATCGCTCGCTTGCAGCTTCTGTTCGCCGAACATCGCGTGCGCGACTATGAGCAGCTCGTTAGCTCGCGGCACAGCTGCCGAAGTCGGATGCGCGGCGATGAACGCTTTCAACGCATCAATTCGCTTATCGAGCTTGAGCGTTAGCGTCAGCTCGACTTGTTCCTTTTCATCTTCGGGACTCAGAGGTGACGCCGTTGCTTTGCGATCCGGTGACGGGGTCTTCAGCGGCTGCGGCGACCCTTTCGTAACTCCTTGAGTCGAAGCGCTCGGCGATGGTTGTGGCGGAACGGTTTCCGCCGGCGTCGGAGTTGGTGATTCGCTCGGTGAAGGGGTCGCAGTGGGCGAGGGCGTCAGGGTCTCGGTAGCGGAAGGAGTCGCCGTCGGTTCTCCGGGCGGAGTCGAAGTTGGTTGTGCGATTGCCGCGACCGAAGGGGCAACCCTCGCTTCCGGCGATGCGGTTTCGGTGGGGCTCGCGCTCGCCGCGGCTGCCGGGGGTGTCCTCGAGGGAAGCGGTGACGGATTCTCGCCGGCCTCGGCCACGGGACTCTGCACCGTTCGCGGTCTTTGCCGCTCGGCAATCAGGGTCTCGCCGCGCTGCGGATCGAGCGCTGCGAAATCGAAGCTATTTTTCTCTCCTACCCGATCGACAAACGTGCGAACCGCTGCCGTCAGACCGCTGCCGTATCCTCCGCTCGCAACTTTGTCGCGCATGCGCTGGCCTATCTCACCGACTAAACCCTCGGGCAGATAAAGGCGCGCGCCGCGCGTGACCTGACTGAAAAACTTTCCGTTGTCAGCAGTAATGACGATCAAGAGGCTCTTGTCGGAGCTCGCCGGCGCTCCCACATTCCAATCATTGGCCACCGCCAGCGAGTAATCGTAGAGATCCTCACCGCCGGTTGACTTGACTGTCGCGATTACAAAATCAAAGTGTGTTTTGTCTTTCAGTTTTTCGAGAACCGCTTCGAGCCTCTCCTTCGTCCCCCCGTCGAGCACTTCCGCAAAATCGTTGATGTGTCCCGTGCGTTTCGGCAACCGTTTGTCTTGCGCGTGGGCGCGCGGAAGCGCCACTGCGGCTGCGAACATAATCGCCAGCAGCGTCGCAAAAACAATTGCGCGATGATTAAGAAACGGTGACCTCATTTGCACGATTTCGTTCGCCGGCGCATCAGTGGGGGGAGCATTCTTCGTCGCAATTCGTCTCAGAAACGATCTCAAAATCCATCTACAATCTGGAGAGTAAGTTGGGTCGGCATGATAACATCAACCCAAGCGCAAACGGAAAAGTGGCGCAGATTCAGAGAAAGTGTCAGAAGCCCGCGCGTAAGCGAGGGCGACTTTCAGAAACGATGCCCTCCCTAACGGTCGGGCTTCGGACACTCGCTTAATGACTGAACTCGACGAAGCCTGGGAAGTCGCGCTCGCACAGGCGACGCAGCGTGCGCACGGCGCAGGCCGCGCTGATATTGCGCGCTATCTCGATCTGCGCAGGCGTAACGATTTGCTGCGACGCGCGGCTACCGAGTGGCTTATCGACGCCGTTTTCTCTATGGCCGCGGATGCAAACCGGGCCGGCGCCGCAATTCAAATCGAGCGCACCGAAGATCATCGCTTCCAGCGGGCATTGGCCACGATGGTTGGCACTCAACTGACATTGCGTCGCGGCGTGCGCGCACTCACTGTTGAGAGCGGATGGCCGCGTACGCCTCTTGATGGAGTTGTGCGCGGGAACGCTCTGGCGTGCGCCAACATTAAGCACCTGGGCCAGCCACGCAAAAATGAAGAACTCATCCTGGTTAGCTCCGCTAAAGGCTCGCCGCAGTGGTTCGCTCTGAAAGATGACGAGCGCTCGCTCGTTACTGAATCCGATCTGAGACGTCACTTCTCGATTCTCGCTCAATCTTGAAATTTGGTAAGCACTGTCTTGCATCAATCTTAAGACTTCAAGAGATATGTTGTAATCAGCCGTCTTTTGTCATGTCCAGCGCACATCCGGCCCACCGCTCGCGTCTATATTTGATCGAATCCGACATAAAGTTTTTGCCAAAAACCTTAATTGAGGAGGTAGATCATGAAACACAATAATCTAATCAGAATTCTGGTGGCCGCAGCTCTTCTAATTGTGGCCGTTCCCGTTATTGCCTCGGCGCAGATTTACAATCGTGATGATCGTTATGATCGTTCTAATCGATTCGACGTGCGCGATGCGATTGCGCGTCTCGACAATGCGAGCGCGCGTTTGCAAAGCGACCTCTACGCCGGTAATGAACGTAGAGTCCTGGGTGGTCTCTTATCGTTCAGAAGCGTTGACAACGACGCGATCGCTCAGGCGCGCGACTTTCGGCGCGCAGTGAGGGACTTGCGAGCCAGCGCGCGCGGCGGATACGCGCTGGATCGTAGCGTGGATGAGGCCCGCGTGGTGCTTAATCAAGGCGTACAGCTTGATCGCTACTTGCGGTTACGAACAGGACGAACAAGTGTAGATGCTGATCTGGCGGAGATCAGATCAGATCTGCGCGTGATTGCCGATGCGTATGGCTTGAGCGTGCCTTATTAGTAGCGCAAGTTGATAACTTGCGTTGATCGCGTTTAGAGGGCGCACTTGTGCGCCTGTAAGAAAGCGGACAAGTCCCGCATCTAAACGTTGACGGATAGATCCTCACTTTGGCCCCGCCGCTTCTCATCAGCGCGCGGGGCTTTTGCTTGCGCAGTATTCGGAATGCCACAATGCGCGCCATGGCGGGCACGCTCTACATCGTCTCGACGCCGATTGGCAACCTGGAAGACATCACGCAGCGCGCGCTGCGAACACTTCGCGAGGTCGATGTAATCGCTTGCGAAGACACGCGACACACGCGCAAGCTGCTTAATCATTTCGCAATCGACGTCGCGACGATCAGCTATCACGAGCACAACGAGCGTGAGCGAGCGGATGAATTGTGCACGATGTTGGCGGGCGGCAAAAACCTCGCACTTGTTTCCGACGCCGGCACGCCGATCGTAAGCGATCCCGGATTTCGCGTAGTCAATCTGGCAATTGAGAAAGGCTTTCGAGTAGTTCCAATTCCGGGGGCGACTGCGTTTGTCGCAGCGCTTTCCGCATCGGGCTTGCCGTCAGATCAATTCTTATTCGCAGGATTTCTCCCGCCGCGCGCCAGCGCGAGAAGAGCGAGACTGGAGGACTTGCGCGCGATTCAGGCAACCTTGATCTTTTATGAAGCGCCCCATCGAATCGCCACGGCGCTGCGTGATGCGGTTGACATTCTCGGCAATCGGCAAGCTGTGGTGGCGCGCGAGTTAACCAAACTGCATGAGGAGTTCGTACGCGGAAGGCTCAATGAATTGGCCGAACACTTCTCAGACGGGAACTCTGCGCGCGGCGAAATTGTGCTGCTCATAGCCGGCTTGCAATCAGGAGAAGATATTGATCCGGGATCGGAAACGGTGCCTACTTCACAAGCCCTGGCGGAACGCGTGAACCAGCTGGAACACGAGGGCCTCGATGAAAAAGCGGCGTTAAAGAAAGCCGCGCGCGAGCTGGGGCTGAAAAGAGACGAAGCCTACCGGCTGATGCTCACTCAGAAGAATCGCCGCATCAAATAGAACAGCAGGCTCAACACCAGGGATATGATCAGCATCGAAACGATCGGTGCATAGAACTGTAAGTGATCACTCTGATACCGGATATCACCGGGCAATTTTCCGAACCATCGCAGCGCGCCTGAATAGATCAAAATGCCCAGGCCGATCAGAATGGCTCCGGCAACGACGACCATCAATCCGATCTGCCGGTGCATTAACGTGCCTGACTTATTCTACGCTGCTCAAGTTTCGTCGTAAGCAACAGCAGCGTTGCGATCACCGCGCCGGTTACGGCAGCCGCGGTGGCAGTCTCAAATGCGTTGATTAGTTGAGGGTGAATGCGATGCGGAGTGACCTCGACCAGGCCGATCCGCGACAGATCGAATATGTAGTAGGCGCTGATGGCGCCGGCCCAGAGTTGCATGATCGCCCCGACCATAAAGCCATGCAGAGCGAATTTGCCGGGTGCGCGCGCGCCGACAAGACAGACGCTGGTAACTATGACGATGGGCCAGAGGAAGATTAGAAACGGTCCCAAGCCCGTGAGTGAACACAGTCCGATTCCGAGGCCGACCGTTGACAAAGAAAATATCAGCTTCCAATTCATGGAAGTTTCGCACCTTTACTTCGCGAACATCCCGATTGGTCCATCCGGTTTGATCGTGTCTTTCAAAACCGAATAAGGGACAAGTATGTACTGCGGTCCGGCCGCGTACGCCGCCACCTGGTAGGGATCGAAGGTAATCCACAAGCCTTTCTTCGTGATCGACCACGCGCGATAATTATCGGCTTGCGGTCCCGCGCCGCTCCCGATTAGATCGTCAAGAATCATCGTGTCCGGCTTCTTCGCGCGCTCCTTCAATTCCTTCTGGCAGTAGGTCGAGATCACGTTCAGGTATTTGGACTTGGGGGTGAACAGGTCAGCCAGCGCGAGCTTCTTCGCGTTCTTCACGTCATAGTTCAAAACCTCTGTGACTGAGTTCCCGTGCACAGCGCCGCGCGAGTACACGCCTTCAGTGAACACAAGACTTATCAGGTGGTCGGTCGCATATTGAAAATCGTAACCGATCTCCATGGTCGAGTTTTGCGTATCAGCCGGCAGGTCGCCCGCCTCGCTGGTGTCCGTCTCTGAAGTCTTGAATGCGCCTACGTCCTTTGTAATCATCGTCCGCGCTTCGCGATTGAAGCCATCGAATCGCGAATCGCCATCGATCTGCGGATACTCGGCAGACACGGTGTAAAGCTTCTGTTTGTTTGCGTCTTTGATGACTTTCGGCACGACGCTAACTGTGCCGGTGAATTCGTAAGGCTGTTGAGTAACGGTGAACTCAGTCTGTTTTGAGCCATCGGGTTTCGACCACTTGCCCTCGATTTCATAGACCGACGGGTCGGGCGAGTCGGTGGCCGGCTGCCAATGTCCTTTGAAGACTCCGGTCTGCTTTCCAGACTCGTCAGACTCAGTGAGCGTGACGTTGTTATCCTTATCGACGGTTCCGGCCAGCGCGATGTTCTTTCCTACTCGCGGATAGAAGTAAGTGCCGTTTATTCGATCACCATCGCGGAGTAGCTGCATTTCGATCGATAGATTCGCGATCGTGCCGCGGAAAAAATACTTGTCGCCCGTCTGGGCCATGCCACCGACGGGAGCATCCTGGACCACCGGCGTGGCAGCGGCAACCGGCGGTTGTTCTTTACTTTGCTTCCGGCACGCACCGAATGCGAGGATTACGATGACCGCCAGGGCCGTTATTGTCAGTTTATTTTTCACGACTTGCCTGCTGACTTTGCGTTGAGTAACCCGCTCTGCAAAATCTCGTTCCTAACGTCTGAATATGTCAACTCGCTTAGTTTGCCACCAGTGAATGTTTTGTTGTTAGTGACGTCGGCGATAGCAAATGGCGGCATCTGAAAGTTGTCCAACTCTTCGTCTGTCTCGAAATCCGTTTCCGCCAGCACCAAACCAAACAAGTCGCCAATGAACATGTCAATCGAATACCGGCGCGTTTCGAAATCAAAGTAATACCGGTTTTTGCGAATCTCGTTGGCTTCAAAAATTGAAAGTGTTTCCGCTTCCGTCGCATTCAAATAAAGATTAGTAATCATTGTGCGCGACAAATCGTTTTCATCCGGCGCGAACTTCTTCGTGAACTTGACGACCCATTTGTTGGTTTTCGGATCGCGCACTTTGCGAATCCGCAGCTGCGTGCCTGTGAGGTAGTTGTCAGTGATTTGCAGATGATGATCGGCACGGGACAGGCCCTCCGGCAAATCCGGTAAAAGATAGCGCCGCTCGCGTTCGACGCGCGCGTACTTGCTCTCAGGAACGATTGTATTTTGATCGGTTAGTTTGGCGACACCCATGCGATTATTCTACTCACTTAGTCACGATTCTATCCATTCGCACAACTTCAAAATTGAATCCTTTGATATTTTTCAGGAGGCTCAGATCGTCATCGCTCCAGCGCGCGTCCGGCGCGCCACTGAGAAACCAACTGGGCCCATTGTCTGCCACGAACATCCCGTATTTTTTCAAAGCGCGCAGGATCACCTGGTTCGCCGGCGAATAGCTTGAAATATCAAACGACGCTTTCAGGCGCACCCGCATTCCCATCGGCGGCAGATTCGGATTCTCGTCCGAACTCGCGTAATGCCGGGCGGGAAAAACGTAAGCGTGTCGCGATTTCTGAACGGTGAAGCGTAAGGCGTGTTTGATCTCGCGCTGCTCGAAGACCTCGTCGTAACGAACGAGTCCCGGAAAAATCGGCAGGCCTGCCGCATCAGCCGAGGTCCAGCCGTCGGGACGCAGGGCGTTTGATCTCAAATCGAATACGGCGCCGCTGGCGGCGTTCCAACTCATTCCATTATTAAGCGGGCGCGCTGAGAATAACTCGTACAGCTTCCAATGGTCTCGATCGATCACCAGCACGTGACGATCGCCGTCGGAACTCGCGCCACCTTCGATCGGCGCATTGCGCGGGATTGGATAAGGCCCGGGATCGCTCTGATCGCCGTAGGATCTAAAACCAACCGGCACGGGCGGCTGCGATCCCGGCACGACGATGTAGGGAATCCCATTCGGCGCGCCGCGATAGACAGTTCCAAAATCAGGATGCAGACGCGCATCGGCGTCGATGCTCGCGATGATTCGATCAGAATTTAGATCGACTGGAGCGTTTGCGATTTCCTGGTTCCACGGATTGTCCGCGGGAAAGATCTGTTTGCCGTGCAGACTCGCGCCTGGACCAAGGTCTGGCTGAGCAGATGTACTGCCCACCGTGCGCGGTCTGGTGACAGGCGTGGGTGAAGCTAGCGATACCGA
>DASWQK010000246.1:0-4988 GCA_036403735.1 Pyrinomonadaceae bacterium | reverse complement strand
TCATTATTGACTACGTTGCGCAAGGTGTTTAGAAACAGCGCCCCCTTGAAATACATGTCCTGTGGCGGCGTGGCGTTCACGCCGCGGGGCGCAATTATAGGTTGTTGGTTGCGGACCTTTGGCTTGTATCCGTTCGTGTACCTCAGCCCATCATCCTTGCCATACATGTATTCAACATAGAGACATTCGAGGTAAGTGGTCCAGCCTTCATGAATCCACATGTCCGATCGGTCGGCCGCCGTAATGCTATTGCCGAACCATTCGTGCCCGCTTTCATGAATAATGATGAAGTCAAAGCGCGGTGAAATACCGACGCCGGTCCAGTCTCGCTCGAGATAGCCATTCGCAAAATGATTTCCATACGTTACCGCGCTCTGATGCTCCATACCTGAATAAGGCGCCTGAATCAATTTGTATCCGTCCTTCTTGAACGGATACTCGCCGAAGTAATGCTGGTACGCTTCGATCATCCCCTTCGCCTGCGCGAACTGTTTCTTTGCTTTTTCCAAATCCTCCGGCAAGGCATAGAAATCCAATGGCACATCGCCCACGTGGTCTGAGAAGTGTTCGTACTTGCCGATATTCAACGACACGTCGTAGTTGTTGATCGGGTATTGGACCAGCCAGTCCCAGCGCGTGTAGCCGTCGCCCAGATCCGTCTGGCCCATAAACTTTCCGTTCGACACGTCAGTCAGGCCGTTCGGAATGGCCACGCTAATCTCCATTGATTGGACTTCATCTCTCCACTGGTCCTTGTTGGGCCACCAGATGCTGGCGCCCTCGCCTTCGCACGCGGTGAAGATCCAATCGCGGCTGGCCGGATCTTTACTGAAGGTAAACCCGCCGAAGCGGCCGATCGTCTGCGGCGTTCCCGAATAGTAGAAATCGATCGTGTAAGTCTGGCCGGCTTTCAAGGTTTTCGGAAAATCGACAAAGACAGCGCCTGAATCTCGCGCATACTTCAGGATCGTCGGATTCGCCAACTTCGTGGTTGGATCTCCGAGCCGCGGGCTGAGCACATTCCGTCCTGGCTCGAAAACGATCTCATCGATCTTTAAGTTTTCATAAAGGTCGAGCTGAATCCGCGTGTCGTCCTTGAGCATCTTGAAGCGAATCGTGTTTTTGCCCGTGATGAATTTCTTCAAAGGATCGACGCGAATATCGAGGTGATAAAAAAGCAGATCGTTGTTGGCGCGATAGCGGCCGTACTCTCCGCGCAGAATGTTTGCGTGAGTGGGTGGCTGCTGCGCGCCCGGCACGGGCGTTTGCGCCGACGAAAGGATCGTAATGGCAAGGAGCGAACCAAGAAACGCAACGAGTCCATAGGCAATGTGTCGAACCATGCGCGCTACTCTAACCGATGGCGTCGAGTTGTTTCCAATCGGTCCCGCACTTTCGCTTTGGACGCGCCGCGAACCTGGCAAAACTCAGACTTTGTTAATCGTGCCGCGACAATTCTGGGCGCCACAGTGACAACGCCTGGAATTCGGCAGGAGTGTCTGTTCGTAATCGATGGTGATCTCTTCGCCGGCTTTTATATGGCGCCGCGCGAAAAACAGAACGTGCCCGTGCAAGGTTTTCATGAAAGCGTTAGGGTCGCAGGAATGATTTATGTAGTGCGTGCCGTTGCCGCCGCGCGCACCGTCCAAACTGAAGCGCCCGTCAACATCGCAGATCCGCAAGTGCCGGCGCCCGCGCGCTCTCTTCATGGCTTCGAAATCTGAGATCCGCTCGCCGGTGTATTCGGCGATCTTTTTTCGTTGCTCGAAGGTTTTCGTGGCGAAACAACCTTTGCTGCTGATTGGTGACTTCTTGATTGCGAGACCCGGGGCGAGTTTGAGTTTCATGTAGATTCATTGTACTCGACTCTGGTTCATCGCTGGCATCAACGGTCGGTGCCCAGGCGAGGGCTGGACAACACGCGCATCCCCAATTCGACTGGCCAGGGTAACAACATACGTCGACCTCCTTTGTGTGGATTGTTTTTGTGTTCGCGTTGTTTCGTGGTCTGCTTTGCCAGGAATGAACGAGAATCAGACCACGAAAATCAAACGAACGATTAGGATCTTTCCTTCGTGTGTGTTTCTGGATAGTTTCGGTGCGCGAGGGTGCGGTCAGTGTTTCGGATGACGCGGAGGCTGTTTCACAATCATCCGACCCATCTCAAATCGCTCGGTTAGTTGTGGCGGCGCCATTTCACCTTGAATTAGCTCAACCTGATGGACCGGCGATCTCATTGCCCCCATCGTCGCTTGCGGGGCGAATGGCCGAATCTCGCTTAACCGATAAAAACCAACTGTAGCCAGAAACGTCAGGGCTGCCGCGATGATAGCCTTCGTCCAATACGAAACTCGATCGCGGATCGCGCGCAAGCCCACCGGGCAGTCCCTGGTAATGATCGAACCATCTGTTCGCCGGTAAAATCTGACGCAGAGTCTTCCCTCGTTTCGCGCGATAAGAGATTCAGCCTCATCTCTCGTCATCCCGGATAGATTGTAGACATTCAGGCTGCATTGACCGCAAAAACGCATTTGTTCTGAGCCAATCATTTGGTCCCAATCCGCCTTGCACGGGGCGGCGACCTCAACATGATTCAGCGGATGCTTGAATCGGGCCATCTGTTTTCTCGTTTACCCTTCCTATTGATCGAGGCTGGAAAAGTTGAATCCAACCTCGATCATCGAACGAGTTAGTTTGCGGAAACTTGCGGCGCGACATACCGAATCGACTTTATGTCAGCCAGTGCGGCTAGCTTTTCGATCGGAAGTCGGCCAATCACCATCTTGGCGGTCTTCGGATCAAGCACGACTTCGAATCCAAGTTCCTTCAGCTTCGCTATCGTCTCTGCTGATTTATCAGTGAACCAGATTTGGACTTCAGCTTTGCCGTTGCGAATGAATTTCGATTCATCAGCAGAGGCGATCGGGTTCCTGGCTTTCAGGCGATCGATTACGGCGAGCACGGATGGGTGGAACTTCGATTGTAGGTCTGCTCGCTTTTGCTCCTCTGGGGAAAGCCTTCTCGCGATATCAGGTTCATCCATTATTGCCCGCATCGCCAATGGCGGAGAAGTAGCCGACGCGGTGCCGCTGCCTGCACCTCCGGCGCCGGCTCCGCCCCCAATTCCGCCGCCAACAACGCCGCTCGCGCGACGTGCCTCAGGCTTAACCGCAGTGTCTCCGGAGCGAGTAACGATTCGGGCCTGCGACAACGTACCTGAGGGCATGATGTACCCAAGGTTACTCGAAACCTGTCCGCCGCTATAGCGAAGGACTTCGGATTCCTGGCCGAAGATCGCCTGGCGATTCACACCTTCAGGCACCTCGATCGGCACATCGATTCGACGCGGCTGACCACCATCCGTGACGATCATCTCTTCGACTGCTACGAACGAGGTGAACTGCGTCATCAAACGATAATCGAGACCCAGTTGCACGATGCTCTGTTTCACATCCTCTTTCATCGCGCCGCGTTGGGCGCCATTGAAATCCTGGCTCATTAAATCGTCGATCCGCGTGCGCGCCCACAATATCGCCAGTAGGTCGTGTGTCTGCGGGCGGGAGAAATCAATCGGAATCTCGCGCACAAAATCGCGACCCGACATCTTGCCCTTCAAACGAATCACGCCGCGTCCATTTCCGGAGTAACGGCCGGTAACGATTAAAGGTTTCGCACCAAAGAGATCGGGAACGTTCTTTGGATAGACGTCCGACACGGCTAATCCATTCCAATCGATCGAAATATCAGTCAATAGCGGATTGCGGATGCGTTCATGCATTCGGCGCGCGGCGGCTGAGCCGTCATCATTCAAAGCCACGTACTCAACTTCACCGCGCCCGTATTTCGCCATGTTGTCCAGCAGGAATCGATTAACACTACCGCCGATGCCGAAGGCGAATACGCGGGCATTCGGATGCTTCTGCACTTCGCCGATAATCTCCATGTCGTTGCCGACGTAACCGTCAGTCATAAAGCAAACCACGCGCACATGATCCTGTTTGTCGGAAGGATCCATTGACGCTTTGATCGCTTTCATCATCTCTGTCCCACCGCTGCCCTGACGAGTCTCAAGAAACGCTTGCGCCTTAGCCAGATTTTCTTTGGTCGCGGGGACAGGCTCAGGAAACAAAATGTGTTCATCGCCCGAGAACGTAATTAAGTTGAAGGTGTCATACGGGTAAAGATTGTCCAACGCGAGCTTCATCGTCTCTTTGGCTTTTTCAATCGGAAACCCGGACATCGACCCCGAAGTATCGAGCACGAAGACCAGTTCTTTCGGCGTCACATCTTCGACCGTCACCCGCTCAGGCGGCTGTAGAATCAGCGTGAAGAATCCTCCCGTGCCGGTTGCATGCGTCAGCACTGCGTCGGAAATTTTCGCGCCGGCAACGTCATAGCGAAGAATGAAATCCTTATTGGGAATCGTTGCGAGATCTTTCAGTGTTACCTGCGCGCGGTGATCATCGGGACGCTCAATATTCACGTCATGCGTTTTCGAACTTAATCCATCGATTGGCACTCCCGCATCGAGCGAACTCTGAAGTGATACGTCGTGACCGGCCCGCAAGCCTGCCGGGACCGGTTGAGGCGTGATGCGGGAACCATCCGGCACTCGGTCCGTGTCTGGCGCAAAGCCGTCGCCCTGGGCACCTTCGGCCCCACCCGGAATGTAACGTGGTCCAACGACCATCGGAAAAACAAATTCGTACGAACCATCTTCGTATTTCAAAGTTTCGACATAGCTGATCGTAATCTTGATTTGCTCGCCGGGCAGGATGTTGGCCACCGATTGCGTGATGATGTTCGGCCGCTCCTGATTCAATAAGCTCGCAGTTTGGCCGTTGTTCTTCGCCGCTTCGTAAACCGCTTCTGCCTCTTCGCGTCGCATGATCTTTCCCCGCACCGTGCGATCGCCGACCACCATTGTCATGTCATCGACGGCTGCGTTCTGTGGCAAAGGAAACGTATAGACGGCTTCGATCTTTTCT
>DASWQK010000245.1:0-14234 GCA_036403735.1 Pyrinomonadaceae bacterium | reverse complement strand
TTCGTTCATCGCTTGAAATCTCTTCAGATCGATCTTCATCAATCATCTTAGGTCCCTGGGTTCACGCAGGAAACAGTTTCGTAATGCCGGCTTGTACCTGCGCCAGATGATAACTCATTCTGCCAGCCACGAAAACAAATGCGCGACATTCCGTGCAGGCAGAGCTTTGCGCCTCTTCTTGAATTGACACTAAAAACATGCGCACGCTACTATCCGAGTCTCGCAATTCTTTAGCTCGTGACTCTTAGCTCCTGAGTCTTCGGTTAATTATGGGTTTCGCCACTACCGCAATTCACGCCGGGCAGGAACCGGATTCTGCCACCGGCGCGGTTACAGTACCGATCTATCAAACCTCGACTTACGCCCAGGAAGGTTTGGGGAAGCACAAGGGTTTTGAGTACGCTCGCACCTCGAATCCGACGCGCCTGGCACTCGAGCGCAATCTTGCGGCCCTGGAAGGCGCGCAGTTCGGATATGCGTTTGCTTCGGGCATGGCGGCGATTGACGCGACGATGCGTTTGGTCAAGGCAGGCGATCACGTAATAGTTTCCGACAATACTTACGGCGGGACGAATCGTTTGTTCAAGCGCGTGCTGGCGAACTATGGAATCGAATTCGAGTTCGTCGACACCTCAGATGTGACGAACGTCGAGGCCGCAATCAAAGACAACACGCGCATGGTTTTCGTTGAGACTCCGACGAACCCCGTCATGATCGTCACTGACTTGAAAGCCGTTTCGCACGTGGCCCATGCAGCCGGTGCGCGCGTCGTTTGCGACAACACCTTCATGTCGCCTTACCTGCAGCGGCCGATTGAATTCGGCGTAGACATTGTCGTTCATTCGACGACCAAGTTTTTGAATGGACATTCGGACGGTATCGGCGGCGCCGTCGTGCTGAATAATGAAGACGATGCGAGCTGGATCGCTTTTATTCAAAACAGTGCCGGCGCGATTCTCTCGCCGTTTGATTCCTGGCTCGTGCTTCGCGGTGTAAAAACTCTTGCGCTGCGCATGGAGCAACATGACAAATCCGGACGCGCGGTCGCGGCATTTCTTGAAGATCATCCCAAGGTGCTGAAGATTTACTATCCCGGATCGACGTCGCATAAACAGCATGAACTGGCAAAGCGCCAGCAGAAGGGTTTTGGCAGTATGGTGGCGTTTGATGTCGGATCGCTGGAGGCCGCGCGCACAGTGCTTGAGTCTGTAAGAATGTGTACGCTGGCAGAGAGTCTGGGAGGTGTCGAGACTCTTATTTGTCACCCGGCGACGATGACCCACGCTTCAGTCGCGCCGGAAGTGCGCGAGCGTCTCGGCATCACGGATGGTCTGGTGCGAATTTCGGTGGGCATCGAAGACACCGACGACATCATTGCGGATATTGATCAGGCCCTCGATAAAATCGGTAAATGAATTTGGAGTGCAGCCTTAAGCTGAAAATGCAAAGCAAGCTAAACCTTGAACTCTGAATTGAATGCACAAATCTACGTATGAACAGTCTTGACACTGACAGCCGATCGCAATCTACTATTCGGTAACTTATGCTCGTTGAACTCCATGCGAAAACCGACGTAGGCCGCGTGCGTCGCGGTAACGAAGATAATTTTCTGCTGCTTGATCTGACCGCCGCGCGCGCGTGGAGCGGGTCCGACGGCCCGGAAAATCCGGAGGACATGCGCGAGTTCCCGCTTGGCGAGCACGGCATGGTGCTCGTCGTGTCCGATGGCATGGGCGGCGCCCTCGCCGGCGACGTCGCCAGTCGCATGGCAATTGAGGCCGTCCGCGATGTCTTGATGGGGACGAACACCGACGGCAACGGCTGCGATCCCGATTCGTCACTCGTCGATTGCCTCAGGCACGCGACGATGGAAGCAAACAAAAATATTCATTACAAGAGTTTAGAGGACAGTCGTTGCAGCGGGATGGGCGCGACGCTGACCGGCGCGGCCGTGAAAGACGATAAGCTCGATCTGATCCAGGTAGGCGACAGCCGGGCTTACGTGATGCGCGGCCAACAGATTCGTTTGGCGACCAAGGACCAGTCGCTGGTGCAACAACTGGTCGACGTCGGACAAATCAGCGAAGCCGAAGCTGAAACGCACATGTTTCGCAACGTAATTCTGCAGGCGCTCGGGGCGCAAAACGAACTGACGCCGGCTACGGCCCGGATTCAACTCCGTCAGGGCGACATGGTGCTTCTGTGCAGCGATGGATTATCCGGGAAGCTTCGCAATGAAGACATTCGACAAATTGTTGCGGATGCTGCCGATCTTGGCGCGGCCTGCGACGCCCTGGTCGCGGAAGCAAACAATCGTGGCGGCGAAGATAACATCACGGTCGTGCTGGCGCGATTTACCGGTGACGAATTGCGAGACGCAAACGACGATCGAATTACTGTCGAGTTGCCACCCCTGGAAGAAGATCGAACGCTGGATGAAACGGAAGCAGATACGCAGCACCAGTGAGCTAACTACCGAGTTCCTTACCGCGCCAGTCCGGCGCAGTTCCAATCCTCCTCACATAAATCGACGCACCCTGGACGCGAGTGACTTCGACGCGGTCGCCGGCTTCCAAAGGCTCTTCACCTTCGGCCGGATATGCGGTCCAGGTCGATCCGAAAACTTTGACCGCGCCTTCGTGCATAGAGCCGCGACTCGAAGAAACTACTGTTCCGATCTTACCCGGCAAAGACTCGACGCCTGATTTCAGATCGCCGCCGCTCTTCTCGCGCGAAAAATAATTTACAAAAATCGTGCGGGACGCTGCCGTCAAAGAGATCGAGACGATCGCGAAGATCAAAAACTGCAAAATAATGCTGTGTACGCCGAGCAATCCGGCGAGACCAGCCGCGAGTGCGCCGACGCCAAACCATAGCAAGACAAAGCCAGTGGTGAAGACTTCAGCGACGACCAGCACAGCGCCAAGGATGGCCCAGAAGATCCAGAGGTAGTTTGCCATCTTGATCGTTTAGAGGCAGTCCTCCAAACATTACCCTTTCAGAAAATTCTTCAACACAAACCAGATATTCGCCGGCCGCTCAGCCAGGCGCCGCATGAAATAAGGATACCAATGTTTTCCGTAAGGCACGTATACACGCATCCCGTAACCATCGCGCGCCAGTTGCTCCTGCAAATCACGACGGATGCCATAGAGCATTTGAAACTCGAATGCATCTTTGCCGATTCCCTCGCGCTGAACAAATTCAATGGTGGCGTCGATCATCTTCGGATCATGAGTGGCGATGCCGTGAAAGGTTCCGCTGGCGAGCAACAACTGCATCACGCTCACGTAGTTGTCATCGACATCTTTCTTGTCCGGAAAGGCAACCGACGCAGGTTCGTCGTAAGCGCCTTTACACAACCGAATGCGGGCCGGAATCTTCAGAAGCTCACGCGCATCGTCCATCGTTCGACGCAGATAGGATTGAAGCACAATTCCCACGTCATTCAAGCCAAACTCCGACCTGAGCCGTTTGAAAACATCGATCGTCGCCTGCGTCACGTTCGACCCTTCCATGTCGATGCGCACAAAGTTTCCGCGCCGGGCTGCATCTTCAACAATACTGCGCGCATTTTGATAAGCAAGATCGGGGGCGATTTCCAAACCAAACTGCGTCAGCTTGATTGATACATTCGAGTCGATCCCAGTCTGATCGATTAGCTCGAGGAGATGCAGATACTCGCGCACTTCGTCTGTCGTCGCTTCGACACTACTAACCGATTCGTTCAGATGATCGAATGACGCCGAGCATCCGCGCGCGTTGATTTCGCGTATCGCGGCAACAGCTTCATCAGTAGTCTCGCCGGCGATGAAGCGCGTCGTGAGCTTCTTGAAAAGGCTAAACTTGGCGGCGAATTCCTTGAGGCCTTCCTGACGAGAGAGATAAATCAGCGCGCTTCGCGTGAGCATCGTTCGGTGGTGATTCTTCCGTGTGGTATTCTTGGCAAACTTCCGAAAAAGATTAGGTTATCGATTAAGTTTCAATGCGTTGGAAACTGCTTGTCTTGGTATCTACCGGATCCGCCCTCGTCGCATTCTGCGTGTGGGAAGTAATTATCCACGTGATATTCGGTCCGATCAGGCCTGTACCGCGCCGCGATTTGCTCTTGCTCGCCAGTCCTTGCATTCCTCTTGTATTTGCCGCCTTCTCCGCGTTTTTCGTGTATCGTCACACCGCTCGCAGGCGCAAGACGCAGGCGGTAATTAGCCTCGCCCTAACTGGAATTCTCGCGGCCGGAATCTACTTGGCAGGTTCCAGATTGTTTCCTGAGGCGATTGCAATTCCCCGTCCATGTGATTCTCCGTGCGACTGAAAATGACTCAAGCATTTGCCTGCTCTTCCCTCGCCCCCAACCCAATCTCACTCTGCACGGGTTTGAGCGCATCGATCACGAACCTGATGTGATCATCGAGCTCGACACCCAACTCTTCAGCGCCTTGATAAATGTCGTCACGATTAACTGATCGAGCGAAAGCTTTGTCTTTCAATTTCTTCTTAACCGATTTCACTTCCATGTCGTCGAGGCTGCGCGACGGGCGCACGAGCGCGCACGCCACCAGAAAACCACACAACTCATCGGTCGCAAACAGGGCCTTTGCCATATCAGTGTCGCGCGGCACGTTGGTGTAGGTCGCATGGCCCATGATCGCTTTGATGAACCGTTCTGAATAGCCGCGACCACACAGAATGTTTGCGCCCGTAAATGGATGCTGATCCGCCGAGGGAAACATTTCGTAATCGAAGTCGTGCAAGAGCCCGACCAATCCCCATTCATCTACATCGGCGTCCGCTGCACCGTAACGCGCGGCGGACGCACGCATCGCAGTCTCAACCGCGAGCGCGTGCTTTCGCAGACTGTCGCCTTTGGTGTACTCGCACAAAAGTTCCCAGGCTTCTTCTCGGTTCGGCATACTGAATATCGGATTGTGTTACTGGTGCGAAAAGAAAACTAACACGAGTGAATGTAGCGGAACAAGTTGATTCATCACTTACCACGGTATTCACCACATGAGGACACAGAGAAGACATTCAGAACCAGAAACGGGGGTGAGCCCATCGATTGCGTAAGGCGGGCAGTAGCCCGCATCTAAACGATGTCTTAGTCTTCTCTGTGTCCTCTGTGGTTAAAGTTCCACAACAATCACAAGCCCTTCGCCCGATATCCCGGTCGCGCTCGCACTGCCACGTCATTTCGAGAAGTCTTCACCCGGATCTTTCGGTAAGCACCGTCCTGGTTTTTGTTCGTGGGATAATAACCAAGGAGGTATTGCGTCCTCAGCTCAGCGGCGATGGCCGCGAACGCCTGTGGCAGCAAGGCAACTGTGTCGGCCCGATAGAGCTGACCACCGGATCGATCGGCGAGATCGTGCAGATAACTGTCGGCCATCAGATAAAGATTGTCCAACATGCCGCTGATCGTATCGTTCTTTGGCGCAGGGGGCGGATTGCTGGTCTTTGAGGGATCAGGATTCCGACTGGAATTGGGATCGCGATTTCTTGGATCGGATCTGGGTTCAGTATCAGGAAACGGATCAGTCGGTGAAGTTCGCGGCGTCTGTGTTTGACGCGGCCCGAAGATTACCGAGGGAGGAGGAATCGGCAGCGACCCTCGTGGCATCGTCGGAACCGAAGAACGATCGTCGCCCGGAAAAGTGGTTGGCGTTCCACCGCCGGTAGGCAACCGCAGAATGCCGCTCGTCGGCAATCCAACTCCGCTGCTTTCGGCCTCCTGTTTTCGCGCGAGCGCTTCCGTTTCCGCGCGAGTATCAAAGCGAATCGGATAGACGATCACCCCCGACTCATCAAGATCACGAATCGTCGCTTCATACGTCGCGCTGTTGCTATGAAAGTCCACGCCGTCGGTGAAAAGCACAATCGCCTTTCGCTGGTTGATTGGTCGGAGTGCTTCAAGCGACAACTGCACAGCATCATACAACCTGGTTCCCGTTCCGGCGCGCGTCTGCTTAATGACGCCACGCAGGACTGTCTTGTCACCGGTGAACTCGTTTAAGTCACGCAGGTCGCTATCAAACGCAACAACTTTCACCTTGTCCGCGGGACCCAGTTGATCTACGAAAGCTATCGCTGCCTGCTGAATCTGCACCAACTTTTCCCGAGTGCTGTCGCTCGTGTCCAGCATCAGCACCACATAAAAAGGTGCATTCACGGTCGCGAGAAATGAAATTTCCTGCGGCACGCCGTCTTCCGATAATTTGAATTCTTCCTTCTTCAGATCAGCGATGTAATTGCCGGTGCGCGAACTGGCAATCACCGGGACCGTCACCAGGTTCGTGTCAATCTTAAGAGTCTCGACGTCTTGATCCTGTGGCGGGGTAGGGGTCGGCCTTTGGCTGGAGGTCTGCGCTGCCGCCTGCACAGCGAACAAACAAATGATTACGAGTAATGACTGGGCCCAGAGTTTCATGGCTGGTGTGACTTCTTTCCGATGCCGGAATGGCACGATGCGTTGTCGTCCGGAGAGACGACGACATTCTATGCCGGGTCAGAGATTAGCGCCACAACAAAGCTGGCGGGTTTAGGACATGAGGTCAGTACCGAGAGCGGTAGCGACCGGGTAAGGATTTGTGCAATTGGTCCCCTATGATGCGCAGCGACCCGGTCGCTACCGCTCCCGGTACTGACTCCATTACTCGCGCGAGTCACTCGGTATATCTCGGCACCGAATTCCTGTAGAGTTGCGCGAATGGATTTTCTCCATAACTTGTTACCACTCATCGAGCAGTACATGCTCGCGTACGGCTATTGGGCTGTTTTCTTTGGCGTCATGCTCGAGAATGCCGGACTGCCCATTCCCGGCGAAACCATTCTTTTGGTCGCCGGATACTTCGCATCCACTGGTGTTTTCCGCGTTCCTCTGGTGATGCTGGTTGCGGCTACGGGCGCAGTGATTGGCGACAACATCGGCTTTGCGATCGGCCATCATTACGGCCGCGGGCTTCTGCTCCGCGTCGGCCGTTTCTTCTTTCTCACGCCAAAACGGATCGAGCACATGGAGAATTATTTTGAGAACCATGGCAACAAAACGATCCTGGTGGCGCGCTTTATCACTGGGCTGCGTGTCTTTGCCGCGCTGCTCGCGGGCGCTTCGAAGATGCCCTGGCGCGTGTTCTTTATCTACAACGTTTCCGGCGCAGTTTTGTGGTCGATCGTCATAACCATGCTCGGCTATTTGTTCGGACAGAGTTTGCCGCTGCTGGTGAAGTGGGTGGGCCGAACCGGCACGATTTTGCTGATCGTAGCGATCATTCTCGGCCTCGTCGCTTGGCGCGTTCAGCGTCATCGGAAATCCAATGATTAGGGCGCTGCTTTCGCCGTCCGTGGCGGACCGCCAGTTGGCGACTTCACTAGAGAGATCGGGCGCTCGTGTTTCGGCCTGGCCCGAGTTGGCGATCAATGACAGGGCCAATGATGCTTCCTTGAGAGAAGCAATCAACAATCTCTTCGGTTACGACTGGTTGATTCTGAAGAATGCGCCGGCAGCCGATTATTTCCTGCACCGGTTTCTGACGGAACATTCGCCTGAGGAGTTGGAAGAACTCCGTGTACTTACTATTGGCCCCGAAGCTGCTGAGCGCGCTTCCGAACTCCGCGTGCATGTCGACATCGCGCTTGATCGATTCTCGAACGCAAAGCTTTTCTCTGAGATCGACTCGTACTGCGACAATCGTGAATCACTCGCGCGTCTCAACTTCCTGGTTCCAAGCGCAAGCGTCTCTCGCGAACAGTTTGAACAACAACTGGAAGATGCCGGCGCGCGAGTAGATTCGGTCACCACTTACCGGACTTGTTCTGACAGTGCAAAGCTGACAGAACTAAGAACTTTACTAATCGGCGGAGCCATCGATTGCGTAGCATTCACCGACCCCTCCGCCATCGGCGAGTTCGCCGCATTGTTCGACACTGATGACTTGGGTCGATTGGTTGCAGGCGTCACCATTGTCTGTCGCAACGAAGCAACGAATGCGACCGCGAATGAATTCGGGTTAACCGAAACCCTAATACCCCCCGACCCGTCGACTCTCACGAACTTAATCAAAGACCTCGGTAATTGAGGCAAAATGCCTCTGAGCAACTTATCAACTTTGCCCAACATTCGGTGTGCTACACTCAAATTGATGAAGGGCCGCGTTCTCATCATCGATAACGATCGCGAACACTGCGAAGCTCTGAGCGCAAGTATGCAGGCGTTTGGCTACGACGTCCGCACGGCTAGCTCAAGCCTGGCGGCAGTCGAAATCGCGGAAACATTCTTGCCGACCGCGATTGTGACTGATCCGACCGCTGACAGCTTCGATCCTTTCGCACTCTTGCGCGCTCTGCGGACGCAGCAACCTCACACGCCGATCATTCTGACTGCGCGAAACAGCTCAATTGAGACAGCTCTGCGCGCAATCCAGGACGAAGGCGCTTATCACTATTTCGAAAAACCCGTAGATCCGGACAAATTTTTGCCCGTTCTCGAGCGCGCCGCCGAATTGGCTGAGACACGTCGCGAAAACGAAATCCTGCGTCGGCAGTTGCGTGACCGCGGCGCCTTCGGCGAGTTGATCGGCAACTCTGAGACGATGCAAAAAGTTTATGTGCTGATCGAACAAGTGGCTTCATCGTCAGCCTCAGTTTTGATCACCGGCGAGTCAGGCACTGGGAAAGAGCTTGTGGCGCGCACGATTCATAATCTAAGCCCCCGCCGAAACGCGCCCTTCCTGGCCATCAACTGTTCCGCAATTCCGGATACCTTGATGGAATCAGAGTTGTTCGGTCATGAAAAAGGTGCGTTCACTGGCGCGGTTTCGCGCCGGCACGGTTGTTTCGAATTAGCGAATTTGGGGACGCTCTTGCTGGATGAGATAGGCGAGATGCCCACGCTGCTCCAGGCGAAACTTCTGCGCGTGCTTGAAGAGCGCGTGGTCCATCGGCTCGGCAGCCGCAAAGATGTTCCCGTTGATGTTCGCTTGCTCGCCGCCACCAACAAAGAACCGCACGGCGCGGTGCGCGATGGACTGCTGCGCGAAGATTTGCTCTATCGACTGAATGTAATTTCGATTCATCTGCCGCCTTTATCAGAGCGTCTGGAGGACCTCCCGCTGCTCACCCAGCATTTGGTTACGCGGCTGGCGGCGAAACACAATCGTCCGGCGCGTTTCATCAGCCCCGCGGCGCTCGACGCCCTGCGCTATCATTCATGGCCCGGCAACGTGCGCGAACTGCGCAATGTGATCGAGCGGGCGGTGGTGATTTGCTCCGGCGAACAGATTGAGCGGCATCATTTCGCGCCTTATCCTTTCGATCAGCGACAGAAGCGGCGCTCGGAAGACACGGTCACCTTTCCCGTCGGCACGCCACTCAGAGAGATCGAGCGCCAGATGATCCTGCGGACGTTGGACAAGACCGGCAACAATAAAACACGAGCCGCGCAGTTACTGAACATCAGCCTCAAGACGTTGCATAATAAGTTGAATGACTATCGCGCGCGAGGATTGCTTAGCGACTGGAATCATGACAAGTGATTCGCGTGTGCTTCTTTTCTTCATCGACGGTCTCGGGATCGGAACTCGCGGTCCACACAATCCTTTTGATGGCCTGAGCGACGCCGCACCGCTCGCAATCTTTCACAACGAACCCGCGGAAATTCCGTTTGCCGGGATACTCGCTCCGACCGACGCCTGTCTCGGCATTGAAGGCCGGCCGCAGAGCGCGTCCGGGCAAACGACCATTCTGACGGGCGTGAATGCGCCCAAAATCATCGGCGCGCACAAACAGGGCTTTCCGAATCAGGCGCTTCTCGATATCATTCGCGAGCACTCGATCTTTCTTCAATTGCAGAACAAAGGCATCGAATCAATCACCTTTGCGAACACGTACACAAAGAGATTTTTTGAGCGACGCCCGCGTTGGATTTCAGCCACTACCGCGGCAGTGGAAGCTGCCGGTCTGCGCTTCAATGTCGTCGAAGATCTAAAAGCGGGCCGCGCCGTGTATCACGATTTCACAAACGAAATGTTGATTGAGTACGGCGAAACCGTCGATGTGCGGACACCGGAGTTGGCGGGTGACGTACTTGCAGGCATCGTTCGATCCCACCGGTTCACGCTGTACGAATATTTCATCACCGATAAGATCGGGCATGCCCAGGATTGTGACGCCGCTCGCCGAGGGCTGCCGATGCTGGCCCGTTTCATTCGCGCGGTGCTTCGGAATCTCGACCTGACAAACACCACCATGATCCTTACCAGCGATCACGGCAACATCGAAGACTTGTCAGCGCGCAACCACACACTGAACCCGGTGCCAACAATTATTTGGGGAAGAAATGCGGAAGCGATTTCGTCGCGCATCGAGACGCTCGCTGATATCACACCTGCGATCGTGCGGACTCTAACGGCGAATGCGACCGCCCGCAGCTAGCGGACGACATCGACATCAAATGAAGTCTGACAAGAACAACCCGAAAGAGATCTTCGCATGGAAGATGTATGACTGGGCCAACTCAGCATTTTACACGACCGTGGTTGGCGCCCTTTTCGGTCCTTATTTGACTGACGTGACGCAGCGCGCGGTTGGCGAGAACGGCATAGTTATGCCGCTTGGCCCATTCGGTTCGATCACAGCCAAATCATTTTTCCCCACCTGCGTCTCGATCGCTGTTTTTCTGCAAGTGTTCATTCTACCCATCATGGGGGCGGTGGCTGATTACTCACACCTGAAAAAGCGAATGATGGGGCTGGCGTGTTACCTCGCGGTGGCGGCAACCTGTCTGCTGTATTTCGTTAATGGGCGTCTCTATCTGCTGGGCGGTCTGCTGTTCATAATTGCGAATCTCGGCTTTGGCGCGTCGAATGTTTTGTACAACAGCTTTCTGGGCGAAATCGCCACCGAAGATCAACGCGACAAAGTTTCGAGCCGCGGCTTTGCGTATGGCTATCTCGGCGGTGGTCTGTTGCTGGGCTTGAATTTCCTGCTGGTTAACAGCGCGGCGAGATTTGGATTGGGCACCGCGATGGCTGTGCGTCTGTCGCTCCTCTCAGCCGGCGTTTGGTGGGGCGCATTCGCGGTGATTACTTTCGCGGCGCTAAAGACGCGGCAGCCGGCGAAGGCCCTGCCGCCAGGCAAAACATATCTGACAATCGGATTCAGCGAGATCGGCAGAACATTTCGCGAGCTTCGCCGGCTCCGGCATACGCTCAGGTATTTAATTGGCTACCTTTTTTATAACGACGGCATTCAGACCGTGATCAGCATGGCGTCGGTATTTATCGCTCAGGAGCTTTTTAGAGAGCGCGGCATCGAGACCGATCAATCATTTCTGTTGCTAATCTTCCTGCTGGTCCAATTCGTGGCGATTTTTGGCGCACTGTTGTTTGAGCGTCTCGCTTATCTAATCAACACCAAGAATGCAATTCTCGTTTCGCTGGTCATCTGGTCCGGCGTCGTGGTTTATGGTTATGGATTTCTGCATACGACGAGACAAGCGTGGGTCATGGCTTCGGTGATTGCGATCGTCCTGGGTGGGTCACAAGCTCTTTCGCGCTCGCTGTTTTCACAGATGATTCCGCGCGGTCGAGAAGCTTCGTTCTTTGGAATCTATGAAGTTTCAGAGCGAGGGACTTCGTGGTTGGGGCCGTTTGTTTTCGGCGCCGTGGTAGCCGCCACGAACTCTTACCGGCACGCGTTGCTCTCGCTGGTAATTTTCTTTGTGGTGGGAACGGTGATCTTATATTTCACCAACACGGCCAAAGCGATTCACGAATCGGGAAACCTTCTCCCTCAGGAAGCCGCAAAGGAAAGTTAAGAAGCAGCCAATTATCCCCGGCTCTTTCCGCTCAGGCATTTGGCCGAACAGAACAGCGTCTCTCCTGAACGAGACGTGAGCACGCGGGTGATCGGAATCCAGACTCCACAGGTTGCACACTGCACAAGTTTTTCATTCCCGCCCTGACGCCTCGAGTCGGCTGCAGCTGTTTGAAAATGCCGAATAGTGTTGATGAAATTGCGGATGGTCTGGAGGTAAGGCCGAAGCCTGCGGTAAAGCAGAACGAGCAGCAAGACAAGGAGCGCTATAACTACAAGGTATTTCAAAGTACCGTCTGCTGAAGAAGAAACGCTTCCTTACGATCTGTCATCCTCGCGTTTGCCGTCGCTGGGTGCATAAGGCAAATCATCCCGGCGTCGTCGCGGGAATGGATCACTGCCGCGTCTCCTGGTCGGTGAATTCGGCGTGCGGCGATCAATACTGCCGGCCGGTAAATTCCGGCCGTGAATCGCTTCCGTCAGAATGCGAGTGATCTCCTGCGAAAGAGTCCGATGTTCGGCGGCCGCTCGCCGGCGGAGAGACTCTTTCAGTTCGTTGGGAACATAAGCTCCAATGAACACTCCTTTGCGGTTGGCCATGGTCCGGGGTCTCCTTGTCAGTAACGAGCTAAACGCTGGCGAACAAGACGCGCACGGTCAGCGCGCGACAGGACGTATATTCGAATAGCACTTTTTCCGAGGAACTGATGCCTTGCAATTTGAGAGCAAGCCTGTAAGCCGAATTCTGTTCTCCGATCTTCAAATTTCCAATCTCAGATTTGAAATCGGAGATTTGAAAATCGGAGTGGCGATCATTCCTCTAGCCCAACCGTTGCCAGTTGGATCAAGCAACCTACCCGGAGGCTTCGAGCGGGCAGCTCGATTCTGAAATATCAAATTTGAAATCTGAGATTTCAGAGTGCCTCCCTATTTGGTCTTGCACCGCGAGGAGTTTACCTGGCCGCGCATGTCACCACGCGCGCCGGTGCGCTCTTACTCAAATCAGATCTGAGATTGAGATCTCGAATCTGAAATTAGCCCTTGCGGGCCGCACCGTTTCACCCATCACCTGTGTTTCAGATTTGAGATCTCAAAATCTGACCGCACCGGCTGGTCTGTTCTCTGTTGCACTTGTCGTCGTCCGAGTCCCTCTTTATCTGAAATTTCAAATCTGAAATTTGAGATCTGAATTCACTCGGATGCCCCGCCGTTAGCGGGCTCGCTGCCCTTCGGTGTTCGGACTTTCCTCTCCTTCTCTGTATTTCAAATTTCAAATTTGAGATTCGAAATTCTCGGAGAAGCAGCGATCACCCGACTTGCTCTCTTTGCAAGACGGGCCAAGTATAACATGAGTGTTCAAACGGTACAGCCAGAAACTGGCAGTGCAAAATCCACTGAAAACCAATGGTTTTGGGGTGATCTGCCACGCGATTGGCTTAAGAGAAGTACTTGAAGCCAATCCGTAAGTGATTCAAAGCGGACATCGGGAGCGTAGAGACAACCACCCACGTCATTAACGAATGCGATATGGCGAGAGCGAACAGATTCGGGGCCCGCTGATAGACGAAAGCCCAGACAAGTCCTCCGACAAAGGTCACCAGCATTAACCAGGGGTTCGGAAAATGAAGGAATGAGAAAACAAAAGCAGTCAGCACGACGCTGCGCAAACCCTGCTGCCAAACAATCTGCGCGCGACGGTTGATAAAACCCTGGAGGACGTACTGTTGCACCAAGCCCCACGCGAAGCCCAGCGCCAGCTGCCCAACAATATGACGTTCCGGATGCCAGCGTAACAGGTCGGGCCTTGTCCCGAATATAAGGCCCAGACCGACGCACAAAACCGCCACAACAATCATTGGCAACGCGAGAAGTTTCGCAGCTCGTAGAAAGTTGTCGAATCGAAATCCCAGGTCACGCAGGCCTTCTTTCCGTAAGAAGTGCGAAGTGATGACCAGCCCAAAAGCGAACGCGAGAGGGATGACAACAATCAGCCTGGTGCGTCCCGCGGCCGCAGAAAGAATCCACTCAGCAATCAGCGCCGACGACACCACCGAGGCAATCTCCCACGCCGCCAGCGCGCGGTCGCCGGGAACGCCCGGATCAGAATCTATCGAGAGCGGGGACTGTGCTTGAGATTCAGTGGTCATTACTGGCCGATACGAAAGCGATATGGTTTCCCGATTAGCTGTAGTGTGCGCCGCGTTCCTGCACCATTCATGTGCACGGCATAGACGCGCGCCTGATGATCCCCGGTTGAGAGTTGCGGCGTAGTAAATGCAAAGCCGTGCCAGTCGTCGGGCGCCCGCTTCGCTTGATGGACGTCGGGGCGATATTGATCAGCCATCGCGTCGCCCGCAAATCTATCGTCGATAAACAGTTGCACCTCGACGCGCGCGGCAGGATTCGACTCATCAACCGCCCAT
>DASWQK010000244.1:0-5015 GCA_036403735.1 Pyrinomonadaceae bacterium | reverse complement strand
ATCGAACGCGTCCGCATTTATCTTTCGTACATTCCCTGCGCCTTCCTGTTTGTCGTCGTACCGCGACTTTGGGCTGGTCCATACCAGCCGATGATTGGGAAGCTTTCGGTCTTCATGTTGCCGTTTGCAATCTGGGTCGCTTATTCGTTGACCGTTGTCGCAATAACTGAGCTGCTGGTGGCCCGGCGGGCGCCTTCGCAAAGTGAGCGACGCATTCTTCACACGCTCGCGGCTTCATTCATAGTGATTGCTTGTTTGATTCTGGCTTCGCTGGGCCTTGGTCTGGGGCGCGGCACAATCGCCGGCCAGTACCTGCAAACGCTGGCCAACCTGGGATCGCTGCTGCCATCGGCGCTGCTGGCTTATTACATTTATCGCTATCGTTATCTCGAGCTGATTATCAAAGAGAGTTTGATCGTCGCGACTTTCGCGGCGGTAGTCCTCGCGGTTTATCTGTACGGAATCCGGCGCATCGCCGACTGGACCAGCGCTCGTTACGGCGTGCGCGCCGGAGTGGTTGAGGCGATTCTGATTCTCGCGTTGACCCTGTTGGCGGCGCCGCTACGCGGATGGCTCGAGCGAAGTTTTCGCTCGCTTTTCGAACGCGAGACAGCGCTCTATCGCGACGTGGTTTCACAAATCAGCGCGTCCTCTGGTCAGTTTCGTTCGCTGGCTGAACTCCTCGGGGCGATCGAAGCGCAGATGGCCAACGCTCTGTCATTGCGTCGCGTCGATATCACGCTATTGGCAGACGCTGAAAACAATCAGGACAAAGAACTATCTGCGGTCGAGAACCTCTTGCGGACTTCGATGAACGATGGCGTGAAGACGCTTGAAAACGATGAGCGATTGAATGCGCTTGGATATAGCGTCGCGTACGCGTTATCCCGTGAAGACCACAACCTTGGCTGGCTCTTGGTCGAGGCATCACCGAATGCCCTGACGCCGGACGTGCGCGCGGTCTTAGACGTGCTCGCCGGCCAAATCGTGGTGGCCATCGAAGACTATCGGCTGATGCAGGAAAACGTGCGTCTGGAAAGAAAAGTAGCAGCCGGCGAGCGGCTGGCAGCGCTGGGCCAAATGGCCGCCACCGTGGCGCACGAAGTAAAGAATCCACTGTCAGCAATCAAATCGATCGCGCAGGTGATGAGCGAGGACGAAGACCTTAAGCAACAGCACGCGCGCGACCTCAGCCTGATCGTGGGCGAGACAGATCGCCTCAGCAAGAGCGTCACGCAACTATTGAGTTTCGCCAGCAAACAACCACAGTCCGCACCACCCTCTGCGGTCGCCGAACTGGTTCGCAGTGTTGCCGCTTTGTATCGCGCTGACGCTGAAGAGCGCCAGATTGTTTTGCAGCATCGTATCGATGGAAATGCGGCGCTGAATGGCGTGCAAACCGCGGCGATTCGCGACTCTCTTTCAAATCTGATTCTTAATGCTCTGCAGGCCACGCCGTCTGGCGGCGGAATTATGATCGAATCGGCGGTGGCCGATCAGGTTATTACTTTTTCAGTCTCTGACACCGGCGCAGGCATATCGCCCGAGATGCGCACGAAGATTTGGGAACCATTTTTCACCACCCGGCAGCGCGGAACAGGATTAGGTTTAGCAATCGTCCGCAAACGAATGGACGAAGCCGGCGGATCAGCGCGGCTTGCACCGGTCGCCAACGACGGCGGAGCAAGATTCGAATTGAGAATCCCGGTGACAATAGTCAGCGCGTAACCGGCGCAACGTTTGGAACTTTCAAGCATGAGCCGCGTGTCAGCATTCGGAGCGACTAACCTGCCGGCGAGCAATCGCTACTTTCTGCAAACTTCAAAAGGAGTATCGAGTAATGATCTCAATTAAACATTATCGTGTGTTTTTGCTGGCGTTGGTTTGTGCGATTGTCTTCGCCGTCACGCCGTCCGTCTTCTGTCAGGAACAATCGTCGTCATCACGCACGGCAGTGCGCGACGACGACACTAACCTGGATACGCAGCTCTATCTGATTCTGGCAACCAATCGGGAAATCGATGAAGGCAAGATACCAGCCGCTCTCGATCCGATCATGAAGCGTCTGCGCGAAGTCCTGCCTTTCAAGCATTACAGCGTTGCGGGTACGTTCCTGAATCGCGTTAAGAACAATGGCCGGCTCGACGTCAGTTGGGTTGGAAGTCCTTTTCTGCTTTCGTCGGCATCCTCAGCAGCAGCGCTCAGCAATCCGAGCTTCAATCAGTTCACGGCCCTGGTTAGATTAGCGACAGACGGGGCCGGCAATGACATCGTGCGCATGAATGACTTCAGATTTGGTGCGAAGGTTCCAGTCGTAACGGGCCAGGTGACAACGACTAACGCGTCGATGGGTGTAGCGCCAGTTACCCAGGTCGTTTATGAATCGGTGGGGTTGCACACCGACATCAGCATGCGGGAAGGCGCGCCGGTGATCGCCGGGACGTTGCACGTTGGGCCGCAGGGTGATGCGATCATTGTCGCGATCTCGGCTCAGCGCGCGAACTAGCTCTGCACCTCTGGCACGGCACGCGCAAGTAAATCTCCTCGAAACGTTGCGGAGCGGGCATCCTTGCCCGCTTTGTATTAAACTTTGGGGAGTCAAAATGAAGAGCTTGCGTTTATTGATCGTCGACGACGAAGAGGCCGCCAGGTATGGAATCAGGCGCGCGCTGGAAAGCTTCGGCTACGAGATCGCCGAAGCTGAAAGCGCAGAAGCAGCGCGCGCACTGATCGGCAAGGACACTTTCGATCTCCTACTGCTCGACGTAAACCTTCCGGGAATCAGCGGTCTGGAATTCCTCAAACAAATCCAAAGCGAAAACGAGAATCCCGTTGAAGCTCCGCTCGTCATAATTATAACCGCGCATGGCTCGGAACGTTTGGCCGTGCAAGCAGTGAAGAGCGGTGCATACGATTACATCGCCAAACCGTTCGAGCTTGACGACCTGCGTCTGGTTGTTAAGAACGCGTTCGAGACGATCAAGCTGCGGCGCGAAAATCAGTTGCTGCGTCGTCGCATCGAAATAGAGACCTCGCAAAGGGGTTCGCTGCTCGGAAATTCCAAACCGATACAAAATGTTCGCGCGATGATCGATAAGGTCGCCGATACCGACGCGACAGTCCTGGTGCGGGGTGAATCCGGTACCGGCAAAGAACTGGTCGCGCGCGAACTGCATGAGCGCAGCACGACCCGGAGCAGCGGTGCGTTCGTCGCGGTAAACTGCGCCGCGTTGCCGACTGAATTGATCGAATCCGAGCTTTTTGGCCACGAAAAGGGCGCATTTACGGGGGCCGCGGCGCGCCGCAAAGGAAAATTCGAACAGGCCGACGGCGGTACGTTGTTCCTCGACGAGATTGGCGACATGAGCGCCAACGTGCAGGCAAAACTGCTTCGGGCGTTGGAGGACCGACGAATCGAGCGCCTTGGTGGTGATGAGTCGATTCCCGTAGACGTCAGAATTATCAGCGCCACACATCGCGTACTCGAAGAGGAAATCGAGCAGGGCAATTTTCGGGCGGATCTTTTTTATCGATTGCGCGTCGTCACCATCGATATCGCGCCGCTGCGCGAAAGGCGCGAAGACATTCCGGTGCTGGCGTCAGCATTCGCGCGGCAAGCCGCTGAACGTCACAGCCTGCGCGAGCGCGCGATTGGGCATGACGCGCTCCGTCTGCTGATGGATTATGACTGGCCCGGGAATGTACGCGAGTTGAAGAACGTGATCGAGCGGGCGGCGATCATGTCTGAGGGCGATGAGCTTACGGCAATCGATATCGATCAACCTTCGCCGAAGAAAGACGCGATCGAAATGTCTGCGAACGGAAACTTGCTGGTGCCTTACACAAACGATTTCCGCGACGACCGGCGGGAATTTGAGCGCCGTTACATCGCGCGTTGCCTGGAAGAGTCCAGCGGCAACGTTACCAAGGCCGCTTCGGTTTTAGGCATGCATCGCCAGTCGTTGCAACACAAGTTGAGAGAGTTGGGCCTCGGGCGAAGGTATGTAGCTGTGGGCGGTGAAAAAGAGTGACAAGAGTCATAGCTTTCCTGCATCCCCGACCCAACGAGGCCACTCCAGGGTTCATACAGCGATTCACGAAAACACACGAAACAGTTCTTGTGTTCGTGCGTCTGATTTAGTGGAACGTTCTTGAACAAACCACACTGCTTACCGCTGCCGCTTCTTTAGCGTTGAGCTATAATCCCCTTCCATGAAAGCTAAACTCGACGCCATCATAAAACTCGAACAAGCGGAATATCTCGATAGACTACTTCCGGCAAGCGATGAATTGCTTGCTGAGATGGAAAGCTATGCGGCTGAGCATCGCGTGCCCATCGCTGATCGAGAGGTTGCTCGCTTTGTCGAAATCACTGCCCGCGCAATAAATTCCAGGCGCGCTCTCGAATGCGGAATGGCGATTGGCTATTCGGTTATTCATCTGTTGCGGGGCATGGGTGCGGATGGCCGCGTAATCACCATCGATCCAAGCGAAGAGATGATCACGTTAGCCGACGGCTATCTCAGGCGCGCGGGGTTGCGTGAGCAGACGCAAATCGAAAGAGGATACGCGCTCGAAGTCATTCCCCGGCTCAACGAAACCTTCGATCTCCTGTTCATCGACGCCGTAAAAGAGGAGTATCGGGGTTACCTCGATCTCGCTCTACCAAAACTGCGAATCGGCGGTGTGATCATCTGCGACAATCTTCTATGGGGTGGCCAGGTGGCGGGTGAGATTCGATCAGACGATCAGAAAGCATCGACAGAAGCGCTCCGCGAATTCAACAAGTACTTCGTTAATCACCCCCAGTTGCGCGCAGAGGTGATGCCGGTAGGTGACGGTTTGGGTTACGCAGTTAAGATCAAGTGATTACCCGGCTCCGTTAGGAGCCAAAGGTTTATAGATCGCGGCCACCCGATTGATCTCCGCGATGAGCGATGAATCGCTCATCGCGGAGTTTCTTTTACGAGCGTCCGTAGGCTATAAACATTCGGCGCCTAACGGCGCCCGCGAAA
>DASWQK010000243.1:0-3181 GCA_036403735.1 Pyrinomonadaceae bacterium | reverse complement strand
GATCAACTCGGCTTCTGGGCCGTGACCGTCGGCACGAACATGGCGCGCGCGACGCCGATGTTTGGAAATGAGGGGCCGTTCGGAGCGCAACTTGGATTGACGCCTTACAACGACGTGCGTTTCGGTCTGCTCGGCGGATCGATCGTTGACGCGAATGCCTTGCTGCGCGCCTACATCTGGCACTGCATCGGAATTCCGCTGGTGGCTTCGATCTTTATGGCAGTACATTTCTGGCGCATCAGAAAAGACGGCGGAATCTCCGGGCCGGCACCGGTGATGCTCGAGTCGGAAATGAAGGTGTTGAAAAAGAAATGAGCGCAATCGTCGAGCGACAACCGCACGCTAATTCTCGACGCAACAAGTTCATCGGCCTGGCGCTGGTGATTGTGCTGCTGGGCCTGTTCGTCTATTCAGTCCAGGACTGGCATCAGATTTGGAAGATTGTTTCCGCGGCGGACAACGTGCCAATCGTTGCGATGCTGTTTCTGGTGCCGTTCTTCACCTGGCTGGGAGTTAGGCAGGCGCGCGCGAATGATAATCTGATCGTCAACCTGGAAGGCGATAAGCAGCTGGCGAAGAGTCATCATCGCAAAGCTGAACCATGGCGTCCGGGTTGGGCCAAAGAGCTGCACGTTTGGCCTTATCTAGTGCGGATTGAGTTTTTGGCGGCCGTCATCGTGACGGTCATTTTGTATGTCTGGTCCATAGCGCTAAACGCGCCGCTGGAAGAGCCGGCCAATCCGAACCTGACCATGAATCCGTCGAAGGCGCCGTGGTATTTCCTGGGATTGCAGGAGATGCTCGTCTATTTCGATCCGTGGATCGCCGGAGTAGTGATGCCTTCGGTAATCATGATCGGTCTGATGGTCTTTCCCTACGTCGATTCAAATCCGCTGGGCAATGGTTACTACACGCTACGACAAAGACGATTTGCGGTGAATATGTTCGGCTGGGGATTCCTGATGTGGATTCTGCTGATTTTTATCGGCACCTTCATTCGCGGACCCGGCTGGATTTGGTTCTGGCCCGGCCAGACCTGGGACCACAACACGGTGGTCTTTGATCGTAATCGCGATCTTCATGAGATTCTCGGAATTACTCCGGACAATTTCGCAAATCACCTGACGCTGCTGCCCTGGGTGAGAGGAATCTTCGGTTTCATTATCGTCAGCGGATTCTTCCTGCTCGGTGGATTGTTCTTTCACTGGCTGATGAAGCGAGGACCGCTGAAACCAAGCTATCTGCTGTCACCGAAAAAGTTTCTGGCGTGGGCGAAAATCCCGGACCCGTTCGAGCTGAAGCTGCTGGCCAACACCAGCATGCTTCAATATATGACGTTTCAATTCTTTGCGGTCAGTGTGTTGCTGGCGATGCCGGTAAAGCTTTTCTTGCGCCTGGTATTTACGATCAAATATGTTTGGGTTACTCCGTGGTTCAATGTCTAGCAGTGCTTACTTAATTCGTAAATAGGAATCATAACTGTGGCCGAATCTCAGGAACCGATCGAATCGTTGGTGAAGAAGGAATCGGAACCGCAACGCGATCCGATCGCCGGTCGATCGACCAGTGCGATCATTTTGATTTCCACCGTGCTGTTGATGCTCTGTACGGGCTGGGCCCTCTATGACGAGGGATTTGGCCAGCGTCCGTGGCGGGGTATGCAGCAGGAATTTGTGCGGCGCTATACCGTTTACCTGAAAAGCATTCGTAAGGACGCCGGCAAGTCCGAGGCGGAAGTAAAAGAGACCCCTGAGTACCAGCAACTCGCCGACGAAGCGAACGCTTCTCTCGACAAGGTCAAAGCCGACATCACCGACAAAGACAAGCAGGTCGCCGCGATCCAGGCAAGACTCGATGCGGTAACTGATCCGTTTCAGAACCAGCGCGGACGTATCGTCGTGATCACTTTCAAGCTGGAAATCTCTCGTAAGGGCAGCATGTGGGAGAGTTATTACAAGAGCCAGCTGGAATCCAAGAAGAAAGAACAGGTCACCCTCGAATTACCCGACGATAATGGCAAGTTCGCGCGCCAGAAGATGAATTATGCGCAGCTCGAGCAGACTTTTAATGATCTCCGCGACGAGAAGGCGAAGGCCCTGGGTGAGAAGGCCGAGTTGCTTAAGGAGCCTACCGAACTCGCGAAGCGACGCGATGAATATCTGAAAAATCATGTCAGTCTGCTGCCGCAAAAAAACATTGACGATCTGATTCGGAAGAACCAGAACTCGTTCGACTACACAATTCTCGGCCATCAAATCAACGTCAACGAATTCGGTGTCGTCGATCGTTGCGAGATTTGTCACCTTGGGACCCGCGAGCCGCTCACAATCAAAGCGTCGGACGTTGCGCCCAACGGCCCCGGCAAAAAACCTGACGAATGGTCCGCCGCTTTTGTTAGCCATCCCCGCAAGGAACTGTTGCAGATTCACAACCCTGAGAAGTTTGGTTGCTCGGCTTGTCACGGCGGCAACGGCCGAGCCACGACCAGCCCGGTGAAGGCGCACGGCGAAAATCCATTCTGGCTGCATCCGCTGTTTCACAAAGAGAATACCGAAGCCGGATGCCAAATGTGTCACGCCAACGATCGGGTGACGCAGGGTGCGGATACGCTGAATCTGGGCAAGGATCTCTTCTATCAACGCGGCTGTGTCGGATGTCATCGAATGGAGTCGTTCGATCGCGAAGCCGATGCGCTGTCGAATGCGCGTCAGCAGGTTTCGCAGCTTCAGGATCAGATTTCCGCGAATGAACGACAAGCGAAATTGGATACGGACAGCAGCGCGAACGCCAGTGATGACACGGAAGTACAAAAACTTCTGGCCCATGCCGATTCGCTGCGCGTGCAGAACAGCCAACTCGCTGCGCGCATCGACGAACTGAATTTGCAGACGCGCTTTCTGCAACAGGATCAGAAGAAGGTCGGCCCGAATTTGAAGGACGTGCGGCTCAAGCTCCGCAAGGAATGGATTCCCGTCTGGCTCAAGGATCCGCAGGCGTTTCGCCCCGGCACCAAGATGCCCACGTTCTGGCGTTTCAAGGTCGATGAAGACGGCGACGACGATCTGAAGGCGGTGGCTGCTTACCTGTGGCAAAACGGCTTTGACGGCAAAGCCCCCGCGCAGGCGCAAGGCGAGAAGAATCACGGCAAAGAATTGTTCGAATCCCGTGGCTGTATGGCTTG
>DASWQK010000242.1:0-3642 GCA_036403735.1 Pyrinomonadaceae bacterium | reverse complement strand
GCGCGCCTCATCTTATGGCTCTGCCGCTCCGATGCGCGGTAAGTCTCCGACTTACCGAAATATCTTCTTTAGAATTATCGGTCCAGGGCAGGTCGGAGACCCTGAGAACAAAGGCTCTCGATTCCGGCAAGTCGGAGACTTGCCGCGGCGGCAAAGCCATGGCGCAAGTTGCCTCGCTCCCGGTTCTAGATGCAGGCTTCTAGTTAGAGACTTGCTGCTTATCAGCGAAGCTCTCCTCAACGGGTCGAGAGTCTCTCGACCACATTTCAGTCGTTCGCTGCCACCGATTCCGGCCCGAGGACAATCGAGCGAAGGGGCCGAAAAAGTTGTCATGACACGCGCTAAGGCTCAGGAATAACCAAACATGCTGTTGGTTTCGCCCCAGCCCGCCGCCACATCCCCCTTCGTTCCGACATCAAACAAAGCCAAATCCTTGGAATTATTAGCGAATTCAGCGTTTTATCCCTCCGGACGGTTGGGTTATGACGCGACAACTGACAACTGGGTTCGGAAACAATCCGATTAGTTTACGCGACGGCGCGGGCGCACTTTTCCGCCGCCGCGCACTCGTTCTGTTCACGTTTCTCGCAGTTGTAACGGGCACAATCCTCGTCACGCTGCTCTTACCGAACCGGTACGACTCGCGCATGAAAATTCTGGTGAAGAACCAGCGCGTGGATGTCGCCATCACCGCCGAAGCCACGACCGGCCTCAACTCGCCCACCGTCGACAACGAAGTCAGCGAAAATCAAATCAATTCGGAAATCGAGTTGTTAACAAGCAAAGACCTTCTGACCCAGGTGGTGAAGGAGACTGGTTTGGCGAATAACGAAACTGGTTTGTTGGGACCTGCGCCGGCTGAGGCTGTGCGCGTTGAAATTGCAGTTAATCGTCTGGCCAAAGATCTCGCGATCACGCCGGTTCGCAAAGCGAACATCATCACGGTTAACTACTCTTCGAATTCCGCGACGCTCTCAGCAGCGGTATTGAAGAAGCTCGGTGATCTGTATTTGGAAAAACACCTGAAGCTGAATCACCCGGAAGGCGCGTCTGATTTTTTCCAAAACAAGGCCGATGAGTATGAGACGCAACTGAAGCAGTCGGAGCAGCGACTCACCGACTTTCAGCAGAGCAACGATCTGGTGGTGCTGAGTCAGCAGAAAGAGTTGACTCTCCAAAAGACCGCCGAAGCCAAAGCGAAGATGTTGGAGGCCGACGCCGCGCTGAGTGAAGCGACAAACCGCATCGATCGCGTCGAGCAACAACTCGCGGCGATTCCGAAACGCATAGTCACCCAGAGCCGGCAACTCCCGAACCAATATTCCGCGGAGCGCCTTAACACGATGATCGTTGAACTGCAAAATAAGCGAACGCAGTTACTGACCAAGTTTCGCCCAGACGATCGTCTGGTGCGGGAAGTCGACGATCAGATTCGCACGACCCGCGATGCGCTGGCGCACGCCGAGCAGAAAACCTCTGTCGAAGAAGCGACCGATCTAAATCCATTGCGCCAAACGCTCGAGACTGAGTTGTCTCGCGCGCGTTTGGATCAGGCGGGCGCAAAGGCGCGACGCGATACGCTCGCCGGCCAATTGCAACAGTACGACGGTTCATTGAAAAAACTCGAAAGCAACACGGCGAGGCACGACGATCTGCAACGCGAGAAGAAGGAAGCGGAAGACAACTATCAACTCTATGCGAAGAAGCGTGAAGAAGCGCGCATTGCAGACGAACTCGACCGGCAGAAGATAACAAATGTGTCAATCGCTGAAGCCGCAACGGTTTCCCAGCTTCCTTCGTCGCCGAATCGGCCGATGAATCTGGTTCTTGGAATTGCGCTCGCGGGATTCTTAAGTCTCGGCAGTGTTTTCTCAGCTGAGATGTTGAGCGACGCGGTTCATACGCCGCGCCAACTTGAAGCCCTGACCGGCGCAACAGTTCTGGCGACGGTGCCCGAAAACAGCCGGCGCGTGTTGCTCCGCAATAATCGCGAAGGAAAACCGATCGAAACGCGGCCATTGGCCGAATTACAAAGCTGAACATGGTCCAACTCGAAGAAAACACGATAGAAGCGCCCTCCATGCCTGAACTGCGCATGAAAAGCAACGGCCAAAAGCAACACAATCTTCAGTTGCTTTTAGCGAGCTTGCAGAACGGCTCGCCCAATCTGCGCGGGGGCGCCGCAATCGCCTTTACATCTGCGTCAGAGGGTAACAGCGCTAACAACGTGGCCCAACTGTTCGCAGTTGAGTTGGCCCGCCATACCTGCCGGCGAACACTCATCATCGATTCTCAGCGCTTGCAGGGCCTCGGTGTTGAAGACTACTTGCAGATGCCCTGGAACTGTCATCCCACGAACATTGACAACCTTTGGATGCTGCCGGCCAGAAAACAGAAGAAGCGGAGCGCGCGTGACGATCATCAGGAGTTGCCCAAGCGATCGTTCTTGATGCGCGTGCCCAGGGACGGCGAGGAGATTGATACAGGTCTCGACTCAGTGGATGCGCTGCGGGTGAGCTTTGACAACATCCTGATCGACTGCGGCGCGCTAAAAGACTCGACCGACGCAGCGATGCTGGCCTCACGCGTCGATGGAGTTGTGATCGTTGTCGATGCCGGTCAGTCGCGGCGTGAAGAGATTTTGAATTCGCAGCGCATGATTGAAAACTCTGGCGGCAAGTTCCTCGGTTTTGTTCTGAACAAGCGACGGTACCCCGTGCCGGAATGGCTTTACAAGAGGTTGTGATTTTGTTCCCTCTCCCTTTGGGAGAGGGTTAGGGTGAGGGAATTAGTAGCGCCCGCTAGACCCTCATCCCAGCCCTCTCCCAAAGGAGAGGGAGATTAACTTAATTAGGAGTGCCATGAAACATCGAATCTATTTTGCATTGGCAATTTGCCTCCTGGCGGCGCCTCTTTCCGTAGCGGCGCAGGTGCAGACGCCCCCACGACTGACGACGGTCACGGAAGAACGTTATCGTCTGCAACCTGGCGACGTACTTGAAGTTCAATTTCGCTACTCGCCGGAATTCAATCAAACCGTCACAGTCCAGCCCGACGGTTACATCACCCTGGAAATTGGCGGCGATCTGAAGGTCGCTGGTTTCACTATCGAGCAGACCCGCACTGCGATCCTGCGACAAGCGCGCACGCGCCTGCAGGACCCCGTCGCGACCATTATGCTGAAGGAATTTCAGCGTCCGTATTTTGTCGTGGCCGGCGAAGTCAGCCAGCCAGGCAAGATCGAAATGCGCGAACGGGTGACCGCGATTCAGGCAATCATGCTCGCCGGCGGCATGAAAGAAACCGCGAAATCATCGCAGGTCGTCGTCTTCCGCAAAATCAATTCCGACATGGCCGAAGTGAAGCTGCTCAATCTAAAGAGCATCAGGCGCACCAGCGACCTGGAAAACGATTTGACGTTGCAAGCGGGTGACATGGTGTTTGTGCCGCGCGACAAGATTTCGAAGATCGAACGGTTCATGAAACTTGCAAGCGTTGCCGCGTTCATGGCGCCGCGCCTTTAAGCAGCTAATGATTACTCGTCACGGAACAATATCGGATTTCTGTCTCAAGGTCGGCGACCTCTCGCTGCTGGTGATGTCGCTCGGCCTGGTGATCGTGTTTAGATTTTCGCCGGCAGAG
>DASWQK010000241.1:0-12111 GCA_036403735.1 Pyrinomonadaceae bacterium | reverse complement strand
TACCAGGCCATCTTTGATTATCAAATCGCGCTCGCGCGATTGAAACAGGCGACGGGGCAGTGATGAAGAGGTCTCCCTCTCCCTTTGGGAGAGGGCCGGGGTGATGGTTTAGCGGACACTGCTAGCTTCGCCCCTCACCCTAACCCTCTCCCAAAAGGAGAGGGAACATGAAAAGATCATGAGCCAACACCCAGACAAGCTTAATGCCGACGAGGTCGATGCTGTTTCGATCGAATCAGCTCGCGTCCAGGAACAGCGAACTCGCCAACGAAACACGATCCTGATCATTGCTGTGATCGCGGTTGTGATCCTCGCCCTGACGATTCTGATTATTTGGCGTCTCAAAAAATCGAAGGCCCAATCGGAAGCCGAAGTCACTCCGGTGGTCAGCGTGAAAGTTGCGAAGGCCGAGCAAGGCAGTATCGCCGCGCAAGTCATCGCCGTCGGTACGATTTGGCCGCGCGAGAGGGCCGATGTCGCCGCGAAGGTGAGCGCGCAGATTAAGAAGATGGCGCTCTTGAAAAATAAAGTTGTGCGCGCCGGGGAAGTGATCGCCGTGCTTGAGTCGCGGGATCTGCAAGCACAACGCGCGGAAGCGGTCGCCGCGCTAAACCAGGCGCGCGCCGAAGAACGCAGTCTCGTTACCGGCACGATTCCGAAAACAAACGCGGAAGATCAGAAGGCCCTGATGGATGCGCGGGCGAAAGTTAACAACGCGCGCGCTTTGTATGAACGACGGCGGAGGCTGTTTGAGCAAGGTGGCATTTCGCAAAAAGATCTCGAAGCTTCGCAACTCGATCTGACTACCGCCGAGGATGAATTGCGTTTGCAGGAACAGACGGTCGCGCTGCGCGGGCGTTCCCTGAATCCAAATGATCGCGCGCTGGCGGCGGCGAAAACTGCCGAAGCTCAGCAGCACCTCGCGACCCTCGATGCGCAGTTAGGTTACGCGACGATTCGCTCGCCGATCACCGGCATCGTTACCGATCAATATCAATACGAAGGCGAGTTCGCCGCGGCTGGTGGCAAGCTCGTTACGATCGGCGACATCAGCAGCGTGATTGTTAAGGCTCCATTCGCCGACACCGTCGCGTCGCAATTGAAGGTGGGCGACTCGGCGACCGTTCTGCCCACTGATACTTCAGCAGAAGAAATGAAGGGACAGATTACGCTGCTGAGTCGCTCGAGCGATCCAACGAATCGCACGGTCGAGGTTTGGGTGACGCTGGCCAACGGCGCTGGAAAATTACGAGCCAACGGCGCGGCGCAGGTGACGGTATTCGCGAATTCAAAGAGCGACGCGATCGTCGTGCCCGCGGCCGCAGTCACGCTCGAGGCCAGCAATGCCGACGAAGGAACAGTCATGGTTGTCGACGCAAAGAATATCGCCCATGAAAAGAAAGTGACGGTGGGCATTCGCGCGGCTGACAAGATCGAAATCGTCGAAGGGCTTTCTGCCGGCGACACCGTGGTCATAGAAGGGAACTTCGCGTTGCCCGATGGAACGAAGGTAGAGATCGCCAAAGATGAAGAGAAGAAGGAAGGCGAGGAGAAGGACAAGGATTGAGACAAGACAATGCAAATTGAAAACTGAAAACTGAAAATTGAAAATTGGGGTTGGCGTAACATTCTCGTCACTATCGCTTCGAGCGGCCGTCCCAATTGAGAATTTGCAGTTTGCACTTTTCAATTTTCAATCGCTTGACGTCATGTCGTTAGCTCGCATCGTCTCAAACCAGTCCCGCGCGATCCTCGTGATCGTCGCGTTGCTCTGCGCGGCTGGTCTATATGCGGCGTGGCGGCTTCCGGTAGCAATCCTGCCGGAGACTGATTTTCCTCGGATTGTCATCATCGCTGACAACGGTGAAGCGCCGGCGTCGCAAACGCTCGTTTCCGTCACACGTCCGATTGAAGAAGCGATGAACGGCGTTCCCGGCATCGCCCGAATCAAATCCAAGACCGCGCGCGGATCGTCGGAAATCAGTCTTTATTTCGATTGGGGCGTCAACATCGTTCAGGTTCTGCAGTTGGTCCAGGCGCGCTTGTCGCAACTCTCTTCCACGTTGCCGCCGACCGCGCGGATTCGCAACGTCGAGCGGTTGACCTTCGCGGTGTTTCCGGTAACGGGTTACAGCCTCACCTCTGACAAGCGCGATCAGTCGAGTCTGCGCGACATTGCAACCTACATTATCCGTCCGCAGCTTGCGCGCTTACCGGGGGTCGCGATCGTCGGCGTGGCGGGCGGCAAGTCGCGTGAGTTTCACGTGGTTATCGATCCCGATCGACTCACAGCGCACAACGTTTCCGCTCAGCAGGTGACCGACGCGATCAAGGCATCGAATATTATCGTCTCGCCCGGACTGATTGAAGAAAATCACCAGCTCGAACTCGCACTCGTCAGCGGCCAGGCAAAAAAGCCTGACGAGCTCAACAGCATTGTCGTGGCCACGGTCAACAACGCCCCGGTGACGATTGCGGATGTCGCAACTGTTTCCAATGGAGTCGAGCCGCAATACACCATGGTGACAGCCGACGGTCATCCGGCGGCGCTCGTCAACGTCAATCGTCAACCCGACGCGAACACAGTCGCGGTGGTCGATGAAGTGCGCGCAACTCTTCAATCTCTACACGGACAAATTCCCGGTGACGTCCACGTGGCGACTTATTACGATCAGTCTTTGCTGGTGCGCGACTCGATCAATTCGGTGCGCGATTCGATTCTGATCGGATTGCTGCTTTCAGTCGTAATTCTTTATGCGTTTTTGCGTAACTGGGGGACGACCTTCGTCGCGATCCTGGTAATTCCGGTAACTATACTCGTCACATTTTTAGCGATGTGGCTGGCGCATCTGAGTTTTGATCTAATGACACTCGGAGGCGTGGCCGCGGCGATCGGCCTGGTGATCGACGACGCGATTGTCGTGGTTGAGAATATCTACACCCACATGAGCCGCGGACAATCGCGGCGTGAAGCAGTCCAGAGCGCGGTCTCTGAAATTACCGTCCCCATCATCGGCTCGACGGTGACGCCGGTGGTAGTTTTTCTCCCGCTGACAATCCTCACCGGGGTCACCGGAGTTTTCTTTCGCTCGCTGGCGCTCACCATGTCGGTGGCCTTATTGACTTCGCTGGTCCTGGCTCTGTGTTTTACTCCGGTTCTGGCCGAAAGATTTGTCAGAGCAAAACGCCGCACGACTGAAGGTCAAAATCCGGAAGCCGATCCTGAACACGAGCTGACCCTGAATGAGCTGGAAGAAGCAGCAGAGTCGGGACCTGTTCTGGGCGCGATTATCAAGCGCTACGAATGGGTCCTATCACGCGCGCTCGATCATCGTTGGATCGTGATCGTCATCATCGTCGGCGTCTTACTTGGATCGTACCTGCTCTATGGCGCGCTTGGTTCTGAGTTTCTGCCTGAGTTTGACGAGAGCGCTTTCGTCCTGGATTACTGGGCGCCGCCCGGCGCTTCGCTCGCGGAAACGGATCGCATGCTGCGCGATGTTGAAGAAAAGTTGATGAAGACGCCGGAAATAGAAAGCTATTCGCGCCGCACCGGACTCGAGATGGGCCTGTTTGTGACTGAACCAAACCGCGGTGATTATGCCGTCAAACTGAAACCCGGTCACAAGCGGGCCACAGACGAAGTTATCTCGGATTTGCGTGGGCAGATCGCTGAGGCCGAGCCGGCCCTCGAGATTGAGTTTGTGGGAATCGTCCCGGATGTAATCGGCGATCTACAAGGCAATCCTGAACCGATTGAGATCAAGCTGTTCAGTGAAGATGCCGCGGCGCTCGACGCAAAAGCTGATGAAGTTGAAACCTCGATCAAGAAAATTTCCGGCGTCGTCGACACCAAGAATGGCGTGGTGGTAAGTGGTCCGGCGATCACCTTTAGAATCGATCCGCAGCGCGCGTCGCGCTTTGGCGTGACTGCGGACGATATTGCCAGGACCGCCGAGACCGCGATGACCGGCAGCGAAGCATCGCAGATTCTGCAACAGGATCGCTTGATTCGAGTGCGCGTGGTTTTTCCCGCCGACGTGCGCACGTCGCTGGACAAAGTGAAGGCTTTGCAGGTTCGTTCCTCCTCGGGCCAGTTGTTTCGCATCGATCAGGTTGCCGATGTGGAATACGAAAAGGGCCAGACAGAAATTGGCCGCGAAAACTTGCGACAAATGGTTTCGGTCACCGGTCGTCTGGAAGGAAAGGATCTGGGCACGGCGATCAGTCAAATCAGAACGCAGTTAACGAAAGACGTGAAACTGCCGCCGGGCATGACGATCGAATACGGCGGACTTTATCAGGAGCAACAGTCAAGCTTTCGCGAATTGATGATTTCGTTAATCCTCGCCGTGCTGCTGGTCTTCATCACTCTGTTAATCGAGTTTCGATCGTTCGCGCACCCAATCGCCATCGTTACCGGCGCGGTGCTGGCCCTCGGCGGTGTATTGCTCGGGCTTTTCCTGACGGGAATGACGCTCAACGTTGTTTCTATGATGGGCATGATCATGATCGTCGGCATCGTCGCCAAGAACGGCATCCTGATGCTCGATGCGGTCGAAGATCATCTGGCCGCAGGCGACACGTTACGCGAAGCATTGTTGCGATCCGGACGCCGCCGATTTCGGCCCGTCTTAATGACTTCGCTGGCGGCGATGCTGGGCATGCTGCCGCTGGCCCTGGCCTTCGGAGCCGGATCAGAGTTGCTGCAACCGATGGCGATCGCAGTGATTGGTGGATTAACGATGGCGTTGCTGTTGTCTCTGATTGTTACGCCGTCGGTCTACGGGATCTTTCGGCGGGAACCTCGCCGGGAAGATTAGTTGGAGATGAAGTCAGTACCGCGAGCGGTAGCGACCGGGTCGCAACGTTTTACACGGATCGAGATTGCAGGAATGGTTACCCCGTCGCTACCGCTCCGGGTACTGACTGCATAGCCGGATAGCGCAAACAGTTTCTCCAAAGGAGTTTCAATCATGAGTCTATTCAACAAAGTTTCAGGTGCCGTGCTGGTGTTGGGTCTGGTCTTCTCAGTAGCCAACGCCCAGGAAAAAAAGCTGACGCGGAAACAACTGCCGCCGGCGGTCGAGAAAACCGTCGCCAGTGAAAGCGAAGGCGCGACGATCAAGGGCTTTGCCACTGAAGTCGAAAAGGGCCAGAGGCTGTACGAGGCGGAACTGATGGTAAACGGACATCACAAAGACATCTTGATGAATCGACAGGGCGTAATCGTCGAAGTCGAAGAAGAGGTATCGATGGATTCCTTGCCGGCGACAGTCCAGGCTGGGTTAAGAAAAGCCGCCGGCTCGGGCACGATCGGAATGATCGAATCATTAACCAAAAACGGAAAGCTGGTCGCTTATGAAGGTCAGGTGAAGACCGGAACAAAGCGATCTGAGATTCAGGTCGGACCGCAGGGAGAGAAACTCAAGCGGCCGGAATAATTAACTCCCTCTCCCTCTGGGAGAGGGCCGGGGTGAGGGCGTTACGAGCGAGACTAAACCCTCACCCTAACCCTCTCCCAAAAGGGAGAGGGGACAGACAAACTCAGAAAGGAAGAAACCAATGATTAGCATAAAGAGCGCACTGCTGGCAGTGGCATTCGTCGTGGCCTCGCTGCAAGGCAGCACCGGTTACAAAGTAGAAACTCGTTATCCCGTTCCGGGTAACGGCGGATTTGATTATCTGAGCATCGACAGCGCGGCCCGCCGCCTGTATCTGTCGCACGGCACCGAGGTGAATGTGGTTGATGCCGACAACGGCAAGTTAATCGGGACCATCGCCGACACGCCCGGAGTACACGGGATCGCAATTGCTTCCGAGTTCAAACATGGGTTCACCAGTAACGGCCGGGAGAATAAAGTTTCGATGTTCGACTCCGTCACGCTGCAACTTATTAAGAAAATCGATGTCGGCAAAGGACCCGACGGCATTTACTATGACGCAGCCACGAAGCGTGTCTTCACAAACAACCATGGTACGCACGATGTCACAGCCATTGACGCGAAAACCGGCGAGGTGGTGGGCACGGTAAAAGTCGAAGCTGATGGCGAAGAAGCGGTCGTCGCGGATGGCGTAATTTACTTGAACGGCGAAGACACCAATGCAGTCATCGTATTCGATCCAAAATCGTTGGAAGTAAAGAATCGTTTTCCGATCGGCGTGGCCAAGACCCCGACGGGTTTGGCATATGACTCAAAGACGAAGCGATTATTTATCGGCTGTCGCAACGAACCGAAGATGGTAGTCATGGACGCGACATCGGGAAAGGTCATTAACAGCTTTCCGATCGGAAGAGGCGTAGACTTTGCGGGTTTCGATCCACAGGCGAAGCTGATCTTCTTTTCGTGCAGCGAAGGCGTGCTGAGCATCTATCACGAAAAATCAGCCGATGACTATGAAGATGCCGGCGCCGTGAAAACGCAACCGAGCGCGAAGACTTTGGCCTTCGATCCAAAGACCAAAAAAGTATTTCTAACGGCGGCAGAGTACACAGAAACGCCGCCAGCCACGGCGGGCGGACGGCCGCAACGCACCATCAAACCGGGGTCATTCGTAGTACTTGTTGTTAGCAAGTAATTGGCAATTCAGCAGTATCAGTAAGGAGCACTACCATGCGAAGTAACAGAATATCGTTGTGCCACTTCGGCATAATCACGCTTGCGATCTTTTTGTCGGCCGGCGGTGCGCGCGCTCAAACACCGTCGGCCTCGCCTTCACCAAGTCCGAAAAGTTCATCATCGTCGACGCTTGAAAAAGATTTCTTCAAGAACATCCTGCGGGATCAGAAAGCGATTTGGACGGCGCCGTTTCACCTTCACGGTCGCGATGCGCGCTATTTAGCGCCGTTGGGATTGGGAGCGGCGGCGCTGATCGCAACCGACCAGCGCACCGGAGATGAGATAGCGGAATCGACTCGGCCGTTGAATGCGAGCCGGATTATCAGCCACGCCGGATCGGTTTATGGCGTGGGCGCGGTTGCGGCGACGTTCTATCTCGCCGGCAGGGCGGGGCATAACGACCGCGCGCGTGAGACGGGAATTCTCGGCGCAGAGGCGCTAATCGACAGCGGGATCGTAGTGACCGTGGTTAAAGAAATCACGCAACGCACGCGCCCCACGGGCGGTAAGAGCCGCAGTGATTTCTTTGACGGCGGATCTTCGTTTCCCTCTGGTCACAGCATCGAGGCGTGGTCGCTGGCGACAATCATCGCGAACGAATATCACGATCATGCAATGGTGCAAATCGCGGCCTACGGGATTGCGAGTGCAGTGAGTGTGGCTCGCTTCACGGGGCGCAATCATTATCTTTCTGATGTTCTCGTCGGCAGTGCGCTAGGTTATGGCATCGGCCGTTATGTCTATCACACGCATCATCGGAAGAGTTCGGATGCCGGCGGTAACGAGGAGGAAGAATCGTTTTCGCGGCGGAAAAGATTGCCGGCAATCGAACCTTTATATAATCGTCGCGCCCACGATTATGGCGTCGCCCTCGCCTGGAGTTTTTAAGATTTTGGAGGGCAGAAGCTTTGCACTGAAGTCTCATTTAGACGGCGCCGGACAGGTCTTAGTTTCGCCGCGTAGCGGTGGTTTGAATGTAGCCCGGCCTTTCAAAGGCCGGGAACCAAGCCAACGCGCGCAACGTCGTCGCGTTAGGGACGGCTGAAACATTCACTCAATCGTCGCTGACGCGACCGACTTGTTCCTTAGATCCCCGGCCTTTCAAAGGCCGGGCTAAATTCAACCGTCGCTCCGCGACGAACCAGCCATGCTCAATTCCGTTCGCACTCGCCTCACTCTTTGGTACGCCGGCGTGCTGGCGGTATCTCTCATAGCCTTTGCGCTACTGGTTTACTACGCGGCGGCCAACGTCTTTTACGAGCGGCAGGACGAGTCGTTGCGATCGACCGCGGAAACCGTAGCCAGCGCTTACATTCAGGAATTAGAAGAAGAGGAATCGATCGCGAAGGCCAACGAAGTCGTCCTGGCGGAAATGGTTTTTCCCAATCGCTATGTCGAAGTCACCGATGCGGCCGGACGAGTTGTCGCCTGGTCAGGCAATCTTGCGGGTCATGTGTTGACGATCCCCCAACAAACTGTGAACGATGCGCGCACGCGATCGATCAGTTTCACGGTCGTTAATCATTTACGAGTTGCGGTGGTGCCGTTGACGGCCAAAAAAGACCTTGGGTACGCGGCGGTCGCGGAACCACTTAGCGTCATCGATGAAGGCCTGCGGCGATTGCGGCGCTACTTCTTTGCGGGCGTGCCGCTGATTCTGCTGCTGGCGTCAGTTGGCGGATATGTGCTCGCGCGCAAAAGTCTGTCGCCGATTAGTTTGATGGACCAGCAAACTCGGCGCATCAAAGCAGACAGTCTCTCGTCGCGGCTCGATGTTGCGAATAAACGTGATGAGCTCGGCGGTCTGGCCACGACGATAAATGATCTGCTGGTGCGCCTGGAGAATTCTTTCAAACAACAGCAGCGGTTCGTGGCCGACGCTTCACACGAATTGCGCACGCCGCTGGCAGTGCTGCGAGGCGAAACTGAAGTCGCACTGGCCCAGCCGCGCAGCATCGATGAATACAAAGCGTCGCTCAATTTAATTAAGGACGAAGCCGAGCAGCTTTCGCGCATCGTCGAAGATCTTTTTCTTCTGGCGCGGCAACCGTTCGACACGCCGGCAATCATGAGGGAACGCGTCAGCCTGGACAAGGTTGTGGGCGAATGCGCGCGTGCAGCGCAGGTGCTGGCGGCGCGCAAGAATTTGAAGCTAACGGTAAACGCAAACAATCCACTGTCGCTAATTGGTGACGACGAGTTGCTGCAAAGAATGATTTTGAACTTGCTCGACAACGCAGTGAAGTACACGCCCGCGGGCGGTGAAGTGTCGCTCGATCTCAATGCACACAACGGCGACGCGCGCATTACGGTGCGCGATACGGGAATCGGCATTCCGGAAAAAGATCAGCCACACGTCTTCGATCGCTTCTATCGAGTCGATAAAGCGCGCTCGCGCGCAATGGGCGGCGCCGGATTGGGACTGTCGATTGCACACTGGATTGCCGAAGCTCACGGCGGCACGATCAGCGTCGAGAGTCAGCCTGGAAGAGGCAGCGCGTTTACGGTTGAGTTACCAATTGAAGCGTAAGTGCAAACAGCACCAACTTACTGACCGTCTAATGATTGAAGGCTTTCAGGAATATTGATTGGCATTCACGGACATGCCCCGTATAATTTTGAGGCAAATCGAGGTGCAAGATGGACGTGAAGGAATTAGTAGAAGTCGATCCGGAGAAGATGAGCGGCACTCCGGTGTTCACCGGAACCCGCGTCCCCATCAAACATCTCTTTGACTACCTGGAAGGCGGGGACACTCTTGAGATCTTTTTAGATGATTTCCCAACTGTGACGCGCGATCAGGTTTTGGGCGTGTTGGAGTTGTCCCGAGACACATTACTCTCACAATATGAGATTGCCGCTTGGTGAGTGCATGCCACGTCGCCTGAGACGCGACTTTGTCGGATATGACGTCGCAACTGTTGAAGACGTAGGATTCAAGGGCCTAAAGAATGGGAGACTTCTTCAGGCAGCTTCGGCGCAGTTTGATGTGCTGGTGACCGTTGACCGCAACTTGGTTCGCCAACACAATAGCTGATTTCAATATCTGCGTAATCGTCCTGGTCGCGATCTCTAACCGTTATCCCAATCTCTCACCACTAGTCCCTCAGATCGTTAACGCGCTTACAACGATCAAGCGGGGCGAGGTCATCGAGATCTCACGCCGCACCGCGTAGCATTTCGTCGCGATGCCTATCCCTGCACGCGCCGCAACTCCTCAATATACTCTTTGTCACTAAATTTCGCGGCCCCATCTTTCGTCAGCGCCTTCAACTCTCTGAACAGCTGCTTGTCCACTTCCTTGAAGTTGAAACATGACTTGCCCTGCATGCGCTTCTTTAATTCAGGCGAGATGTTCTTCAGCAGATGCGGCGAAGCGTAGACAGACATCAGATAGAAGCTCACATAGTTTTTCCCGAGCCGCACGCCGCCGAAACAAAGCGGCTGTTTGTTCTTCATGATGTAGCGGGTGTTGAGCAGGTAATACTGGTCAGTGTCCTGAGAGACATCCATCTTCTTCGCGTAAGGTTTGAAGATCGATTTCAGTTGTTCGAAGACTTCGGTGAAATTAGCTTTGCCGGGCATTTGCGTTACTCCTTTGTTCGACGGCGCGAGATGATATCAACCGAAAGCGAGACCAATTCTGATCGTTCCAATCCGGCGGGCTTTGACCGGAATGTCGACCAGACGAACACGGTACGGAACCGGTCGCGCCAGCGACCGGGTAGTTTCTTCGAGATTACCCGCTTGCTAGCGCAAGCGGTTCCGTATCAGTTTGATTCTTCACGCGCGAGCTGGACTCTTTGGGCAAGACCAATCCGGCGCGATCAATCTTCTGCGTCCGTCGGGCGATAAAGTGATTCCGGGTTCATCGAGTTCCTTGCGGTCCCAAAGTTTGCATGTCACTTGCCGGTGCGCCTGATCGAGGGCCTCACAATAATTTGTATAAGTGCAACGACGTACTTCATCGCCACGACCTGATCTTACTTTGCCAAACCAATCCGGATCGGCGAGCGCCTGGCGGGCCATGCCAACGATATCTGCATCGCCGCTCTGTAAGATCGCTTCAGCTTGATCGAAGGTGGTGATGCCGCCGGTGGCTACGATCGGCGTATGAAATCCGGCAGCGCTGACTGCCTGTTTGATTTGCGCCACCAGCGGCACTGCCCGGCCAAACGGCCCCCGCTCGTCCGACAAAGTCGTCGGCATGCATTCATAGCCGCTTTGTCCGGTGTAAGGATAAACCACCTGGCCCACCTTCGGTTGCTCAGCGTCTTCGAACTTGCCGCCTTTCGAGAGCGAAAGGTAATCGAAGCCGGCTTTGGCGAATTCGACTCCGAAGTAACTTGCGTCATTTATACGATTGCCGCCCGCGATCACTTCATCAGCCAGGAAGCGCACGCCGACCACATAATCGTCGCCGACTCTTTCACGAACGGCGCGATAAACTTCCAGCGGCAGCCGTACACGATTTTCGCGCTCGCCGCCATAACCGTCACTGCGATCGTTCAGGGCGCTGAGGAATCCCGCCATCGTGTACGCATGCGCGTAATGCAACTCCACACCATCGAATCCGGCGTCGCGCGCGCGCCGGGCCGCATCAGCGAAAATTCGGGGCAGCACCTGCGGCAAATCTTTGATGTGCGGCAGTTGAGTGTCAGTGACGCGTTCACGATAGCCAAAGCGCAAGGCTTCAAGTTCGCGATCGTTGAGCACGCGCGCCACGATTTCTTCTGACGTGTGCGCGAGCCAGTCGCGCACACGTTTTCCCTCGGCGTCGTTCCACGTCGAGTCGCCGGTCAATTCAGATAAGGTGCGCCGATGGTGACTCGTGATCTGCAGGAACCGCTGAAAATATTTCGCCTTGTCAGGACGACGCTTGACGGCCAGGAAATCGATGAGCTGAATGAGGAGCTTCGTCTGACCGTGGCTGGCTTCGCGGACAGTGTCGACCAGCTTTTTCAATCCAGGCAGAAATCGATCGTGACCGACGCGCAGCAGCGGCCCGCTGGGGATGTCGCGAATGCCGGTGGCTTCAACCACCAGCGCCGCCGGTCGTCCCCTGGCAAACCGTCGATACCAATCAAGATTGTCTTGTGTAACAAATCCATCTTCAGTCGCGCGCCATGGCACCATCGCCGGCACCCAGGTACGACTGTCGAGTGTGAGGGGGCCAATCTGAATTGGCTGGAAGAGAAGTGACCGTGAGCTTTCGTCGGCGGTGGGCCAGCGCGTCTCGGGAATTGAATGCTTGATTGGATTCGCGAACTTCCACATGCGGCGTCACTTTAGCATGAAGTGTCAGAACCGCGAGCGATAGCGAGTGGATCATAGAGTCGACCATGAATATGACATCAACGGTCGTTCGTCGCTGTTCAAGAGTCGCAACGATCCGGTCGCTACCGCTCCCGGTTCTGACTCTGGCGTGATAAATTAACAGGCAATTTAGTGGGGAAACATATTGACTGACGACCTTCTCAAATGGCGTTCT
>DASWQK010000240.1:0-7725 GCA_036403735.1 Pyrinomonadaceae bacterium | reverse complement strand
TTCCGCCCGTGGACGGCGCTCTGCGACGGTTCCGCTGTCAGGCGGCACTCTCAACACTCGCCCCTGCGCCCAAACATTTAAGAGGACATTATGAAGAACCTACAAACATCCCAGACCACGAGCGCGATTGCCCGCCTATTGATTGTGCTGACGGTGCTGTGCGCCTTCTGCGCGCAAGCTTTCGCGCAAACGCCTGGTGGTACCACGATTTCCAACCAGGCCAGTGCGACCTATAGCGACGGCACTAACGCTTATTCGACTGTCTCAAACACCGTCACTGTTACGGTGTCGAATGTTTCCGGTTTGGCGATTACGCCAGACGCGGGCAGCAACCCGACAGTTGTCGCGGGGCAAACGGCCGTCCTTTTCAACTTCACGGTCACGAACACCGGTAACTTCACTGACAAGGTGCATTTTGTTGCGGGCAGCGCACACCTCGCTGGAACCGCATCGGCGACGATCACGCGCACCTTTATCGATCTGGATAACAGCGGCACCATCAACGCGGGTGACACAGACGTTACCAATGTGGCGGCCGATTCATTGGACATTGCTCAGAATGGATCGATTCACGTTTTGGTAGAAGTAAGCGTTGCCGCCGGCTCCTCAGCCGGCCAGACGGTTCAGGTCGTGCTTGGTGACGCCGGCGGCACGACTCCTTTCGACAATCAACCTGTGGCCGCTCCCAGCACAAATGAAGTGCGAACTGTCTCGGCTGCTTCGGTCAATGGCCAACGTGAAGCTAAAGGTGATATCACCGTTACCGTCGACAACGACGCCAAACTCCTGGCCACCCTGACTGCGCCGGGCGGTCCGGTTGCGCTCGGCGGTGACATTAACTATTCAGTGAACCTTCAAAACACCGGCGCGCGCGCCGCCTCAGGCGTAACGCTTACCGGCGGCTCCGGACCGTTTGTCTACATCATCGTCCCGATCCCCGTGAATACCCTCGTCAAAACCGGACAGACTTTTCCGGCTGGGACCCTCTATACGACAGACGCGCTTACTACCGCACCGTTGTCCGCAAACTATGTAACTGCGCAACCACCAGTTGCCAACATCCGGCGCATCGCTTTCCAGGTAGGCGCCAGTCTTGCCTCTGGCGCTACCAGCTCAAGCTTTGCGTACACCGTCACGGTCAACACTGGTATCAACGCCAGCAACCCGATCTGGGAAATAACGGACGCATTCGGCAAGACCTCAATCGGTAGCAACATTACGGATCAGTCCGGCGATCTTTTAACCAATCAGGGCGACGCCAACGCTGATTTTAATGAGCCGAAATTCGGTATTGACCTCGCCAGCGGCACCCAGGGCTTCCAGCAGCGCACCAACCTGACAGCAGTAGGATCAGTCTTAATTGGTCCGAGTGGCGCGCCGGCGGCGGTCGGCCCCACCGATAACAACGACGACTACTCGAACAAGAGTGTCAACACCGGTATCGCCGGCGTGGCTCCGGGTGGAGTGACCACGGCCTCAGGACAGCTGGTTTACGTCAACACGATCCAGAACACCGGAAACGCGAATGACACGTTTACGATCGACGCGCCTACCGTTCCAGCGGGATTCACCGTCGAAGTCTCGACTGACGGTGGAACGACCTACACTACGGTTTCTGGCGGCGGTTCGGTTTCGCTGGCGATTGCTTTCGGCTCTTCTGCGAACATCAACGTCCGCGTCACTGAACCGTCAGGCAAGACCGTTCTGACAGGCTACGACACCATTATTCGCGCGACGTCTGGTAATACACCGGCGGCAAATAACAAGTCGATCGATCGTCTCTACACCGGCTTCGTGCGCATGGACAAGACGTCCAGTGTCGCGAACGCGACCGGCGTTGGCGGCGCTACTGATGCTGTTCCGGGCGCTGTCATCACCTACAACATCACCTATACAAACATCTCGAGCTCTAACGGAGATGCTAACTGCGTGAAGTTGACGGCCACTACCTTGGTGATAACTGAAGATGGTCTAGCCGGTACCAACAACTGGGGCACTTACACCACCAACAGTGGTTCGCCCAGCGACTCTGGCAGCGGTACCGTCGTAACCGTTAGCGCCACGAAGTATACCGACACCGTCGCCAGCCTCGCGGCTGGTGCCTCAGGCATCTTCACCTTCAAGCGTTCGATTAACTAGCAGAACGCACCTGGCTCAGACGGTTGTCTCCGGACTTCTCAATCAGACTTCAGTCTGTGTGCGCAACACGGACTGAAGTCTGAGCCACATTTAGCATTAGCCCCCCGATAAATTTTTTCTTCACGTAATGACGTCACCCATTGACAAAATCAGAGGTGCTGCAAAGTTACTCGCGCTGCTACTAGTCATCGCGACAACTTTGACAGCCCACGCAGGCGACGGATCCGCCGACGCCGGCACGCAGATCAGCAATCGCGCAGAGGCGACCTATGCTGACGACGCCGGCGCGAGCTATGTCACGGTGTCTGAAACCATCGTCGTCACGGTGCTGGCCGTCGCGACGCTGGCAGTCACGCCCGACGAAACCGCCTCGTCCGATACAGTCGCGCCGCACGACCAGGTGACGCGCGTGTTTCGCGTCTGCAATACCGGCAACAACGTCGACACCTTTTCAATCACTCGATTTGATCTAACCACCCCGGCCACGCTGAGCGCGCTGTACTTTGATAATGATGCCAGCGCCAGTGTCAACGATGGCGATGCATTGATCACTCTGAATCAAACTGCCTCGCCCCAGCTGCCGCCGCACGGCTGTGTGGGAGTGCTGGCCATCATCAATACAAACGACGTCGCCCCGCAATCCAATCTCACGCTCACCCTAACAGCGCGGTCGAACGCAACAAACGCGGTCAACGGCCGCGGCGAAGACATCGGCACCATCATCAATGCCGTGGGGCTGGGCGCACGCCTGACCGATCCAAGTGATTCAAATCGCGGGCCTTCCAAGTTGATCAATGGCCTGGCGCAGACGGTCGTAACTCGCGCGGGTGAATTCAGCTATGTGATCGCATTCAAAAACAGTGGCGACACCGCTGCCCGGAATGTCGTTATCAAGGATCGCATTCCCTCTTCAATTGGTTACGTGCCAGGCTCGCTTCAATTAAACGACCGTAGTGTTTCTGACGCGGTGGATAACGACGAGGGATCGGTGCAAGCCGGCGAGATTAACATCCAACTAGCTCGTGTAAATCCAGGCGAAAGCAATCGGATTTCGTTCCGTGCGCGCATGGGCGCCGGCTCGCCGGCGGGAACGGGACTCGTTAACACGGCAACCTTGACCGCTGATAACGCGCCGCAAATTAGCAGCAGTCACGCCACAGCGATCGTCGATCCGTTTGGAGTCGTGTTCGCCGGCCGCGGTGGAAGTGCCACGCCGATTGCCGGAGCGCGCGTTGAAATCGCAACCGATCAAAACAATCAAAATCTGCTGGCGTTGCCGTCAGACAATGGCTTCGCTCCGAATGAGAAGAACGAAAATCCTTTCGTCAGCGACGCTCAGGGACATTTTAGTTTTGTTCTGGGGGCCGTCAGTGACACTGCCGGCACGAATTACTTCATGAAGGCGTCGGCGAAGGGTTATGTAGATCGTTTAATACAGCTCAGCCTGCGGCCAACTCAATCAGGTCTTTTCTCAGTTACCGTGCATGCGCTCGACAATCAGCCGCTCGCGGCGGCAGGCGGTTTCGACCTGATCCATCAAGACGTGAGCCTGGCGGATCTGGCGGCGTTGGTCATGAACGTACCAATGTTCGAGCCGGCCGGCCTACAGATCATCAAGTCGGCGGATCGCGCGCAAGCAGAAATTGGTGACATCGTCACGTACCGCGTCGAAGTGCACAATCCGACGTCCGCGCCGGTGAAAGATGTGATTATCAGCGATCGCCTGCCGGCATCGTTTCATTACGCAGAGGGTTCTGCGCGGATCAGTCTGGGCGGCGCAGCGGACGAAATCATCGAGCCCCAGGCCAGTGACGGTGAGTTACGGTTTCACACTGCGGAAATCCCGAACGGTGCGACCGCGCGACTGCTCTATCGCGTCCGCATCGGAGCGAATGCAGTCGAAGGAGATCAATCCAATACTGCTGTAGCTTCGGGTGTGTTCTCATCCGGAGACCGCACCACGAGCGCCACCGCGCGGGCCGTGGTAAGAGTCTCAGCGGGCGTGTTTTCGACCCGACAAGTGATCGTTGGTCGCGTGTTCGTCGATACAAACGCAAACGGTCAGTTCGACGAAAACGATCGGCCGATGCCCGGCGTGCGGTTGTATTTGAGCAACGGTCAATCTGTAATCACGGATTCCGCGGGCATGTACAACTTCCCTTCGCTTGGTGATGGCCCACAGGTCATCTCGCTTGATCCGGTCAGCGTGCCGCCGGGTTATGCATTGACGAACAGTGGTCGCGAATCAGGAAAGGGCTGGACCCGGTTGCTACGCACGCCCATCGGCGGCGGCGCATTGCTGCGTCAAAACTTTGCGTTGTTGAAGTCAGTACGATCCACCCCAGCGGATGGCTCTCAAGATCAACTCAGTCAGTCCGCGCCAACGCCGTCCACATCCGCGAAGCCCGCATCATCTCCCTCAGGAGATAACTCGACCGCTCAGCGCGACAAGACCAACTTGAATGTTCCCGGCACCTACGAGATTGCCGCGACCGACAAGGTCGACGCTGTCGCGCCAGGCGACGTCAACATTATCTCGCCATCTGCAAATTCCGTCTCGATGTCTCCCGGCGTGCAGATTGAAGCGCGCACGGCCCTGGATTGGACTGTGAAATTAGAAATCAACGGAGAACAAATATCGGACAAGAACATCGGCGTACGCAGTCTCGATCACAAGAATCAGGTCGCGACGTTTACGTTTGTCGGCATCAACTTGAAACCGGGTGCGAACAAAGTTCGTTGCACGGCCGTCGGTCCCAACGGCGCCGCTGCCAAGTCCCAGGAGATCATGGTGATGGGTCGTGGTCCGGCGAAGCGTCTGCAGATCAGTTCAGATCGACCCGAGATTCAGGGTGGCGGTAGCGATTCGGTGGTTGTGCGCGTAAAGGCTTTCGATCAGTGGAACAATCCTGCGCTGGATGGCCAGGTGGGAGTTGAAACGTCGTTGGGCCAATTGACGCGACTGAACGACAAGTCACTGGCGCAAGCTCTTTCCCAGACGGCCGCGCTCACGAATTCTTCGGCTCAACAAAACGCCAGCAACGCGCAACTCATCGTCCAATTCGAGAATGGCGAAGCGGCGGTAAAGTTAACTGGCTCTGGAACGCCGGGCGAAGCTCGCATTCATGCTCAAACCGGGGAGATCGAGGCTGAAGATCGCATCCGGATAATTTCTGAAATGCGGCGCCCGATCCTGGTTGGGTTTGCCGAGATGAGTTTCGGCAGCAGCATTCCGGAAGTCGCCTTACGAAACGAACAGGGCAACTATCGCAGCAGACTGAGTTTTTTCTACAGCGGCCGTTTCTTCGGCAACAACATGCTGACGCTTTCTTACGATTCGCAACGGCCGATTAACCGCACCGCCGGACGCGACCGACTGTTCCAGATGGATCCGCTTGAACGTGTATATCCATTGTTCGGCGATTCATCGACGCGTTTTGAAGCGGCGCCTTCAAACTCGAAAGCATATGCGCGCATCGATCACAAACGCTCGTTTGCCATGTTCGGGGATTTTGAAACTGATATGGATGCGCCGCTGGCCGGGTATGCGCGCAAGCTTACGGGCGTCAAGGCGCACATCGAAAACTCGCGCGGTGATTTTGTCACGGTCACTGGCGCGCGACCCGACACGGCGTTTGCTCGCGACGTTTTTGCCGCCGGGGCTTTGGGAATTATCCAGCTTTCGAACGCTGATATTCTTCCCGGGTCCGAAACCGTTGTGCTGGAAGTTCGCGACCGGCGCAACCCGGAAGTAATCATCTCTCGCGAAACTCTCGCCCGGTCGACCGACTATAACCTCGATAGTGCAAACGGACGGCTGTTCCTGCTTCGTTACATCTCGACTTTCGATCGCGTCTTGAATCTCATGCAGATCGTCGTCACCTACGAGCATGGCGCCGCCGGCATGAAATCAGCCGTCTACACTGCGCGGGCGCGCAAGAACTTCAAGCACATCGGGCTAAAACTCGGATTGTCTGCTGCTCTGCAACGTGAAGCGACTGAGCCTGATTTTTTCCTGGGCGGTATCGATATTGAAAAGACTTTGCCGCGTCATGGATCGTTGCAGATCGCCTGGGCCACCAGCCAGGGCGAAGTGATGGGCAGTGGAAACATTAGTACGACCAACGATGAGCGACACGACGGCACTGCGTATCAACTCACGCTGACGGAGCCGTTGCCTTTCCTGGGATCGACTGTCCGCGCGCGTTATGTGAATGCATCCGAACACTTTTTCAACCCATTCGGAGGAACGGTGACGCCGGGCTCGCGGCGCGGCGAAGTGACAGTCGAAATGAAGCCGCGCAAGGGTTCGGTTTTACATTTCGGCGCGACCAGCGAACGCAATCGCACGGTAAACGTCAACAACGGCCGGCTGACCCTGTCGGCCGCGCTCGACGAAACTATTCGCGAACGAGTGAAACTGCATTTCGGTTTCGATCATCGAGCGTTGACCGACGATCTCAACGAAACGAGAACTGATTCAAACCTGGTGACAATCGGCGCTGACGTCCAGGTTACCGACAAGCTTCAATTCTCGGCGAAGCGAGAACAGAACCTGGGCAATGCCGATCCGACTTATCCGACGCAGACGACGCTCGGCGCCACCTATCAACTGAGCGCCCTGACCAAATTATTTTTCACGCAGAGATTGGCCGCCGCGCCGATTGTGCCGATTGCCGACTTCACTGCCAACGGCTTTGCCGGCTCGGGCTCGCGCCGCGAAACTGCGATCGGAGTTGAAACCAGGTTCGGCAAGTACACTTCGATGACTGGCCGCTATCAATTGGAAAACGGCATCAACGGCACGGATAGTTTTGCCGTTATGGGTCTGCAAAATCGTCTGCCGCTGACGAAACAACTCTCGGTCGAACTCGGTTTTGAGCGAGGCTTTCATTTACTTGGTCCAAACAAAAGCTTCAACAGCGGTACGCTAGGCCTCGGTTGGCAGCCAACTTCAGACTTCCGCGCCTCAGCGCGTTACGAATACCGAGATCGTGGCGGCGTTGGACAACTGTTCTCGGTTGCGGCCGCGGGCAAGTTGCGCGAGGGTGTAACTGCGCTGTCCCGTTTCCAATTCTCGCGCGGTTCGACGGAAGGAAAACTGAACCAGGCGATGGCAGGAATGGCGGCGTTGGCAATTCGGCCGATTGAATCGGACCGCATGGGACTTCTCTTCAGCTACACGCATCGATCGACGATCCAAAATGGGGCCGGCATAATTCCGACGCGCGAACGTTTGGATTCACTTTCGACTGACGGTTACGATCAATTGACGAAGCGGTTGGAACTCTATGGCCATTTCGCTTTACGGTTGAGCGCCAACGGCCAGCCCGATCTTCCGTACGTCTCGTCGTTATCGTTTCTTACTCAGGCCCGCGCACAATACCTTTTGACCAAGCGGATCGATTGGGCCTTTGAGACGCGCTTCCTTTTACAGCCGTCATCGCGCACTGCGCGTGTGACGTACGCGACGGAAGTCGGTTTCTGGGTGCTCCCGGATCTCAGGGTTGGTGGCGGATACAATTTTACGGCCGCGAAAGAGCCGGCCGCGGGAATCCTGCCGACCCGACGGGGATTCTACTTTAC
>DASWQK010000239.1:0-3539 GCA_036403735.1 Pyrinomonadaceae bacterium | reverse complement strand
TGGGTACTTTTTGATTCCGACTGACTTATGAAATTGGCGATAGATAGTGCCAAATCCAAAACGGCAAACATGCCGTTCCTCTTGACATCAGGTATTTGAGGCCAACACAATGCGCCGAAGTCACAAGCTAACACTGCAAACGTTGGAATGACAACTAGGACGCGCGCCCCATGCCGCCGAGCCCGCTTCGCTCGATCACAACACCGGAATCTTCTTATGTCCAGCAACAAGACTGCGGTGATAACGTGGCCTCAGAACTCGACTGAACATCAATTGATCAAAGAACGACACGCAGTCAGCGAATGACAGGTTCAAACAATCTGCGCTTCAAAATAAGCTCCGATAAGGCAGCCGCAATTGCCGTCACTCTGGCGCCGTTGCTTTATTTCCTGCCGGCTTTATGGCAGAGCAAAGTTCTGTGCCCTGACGATGATCTACTGCAAAACGTTCCTTTCCGGGTGGCCGCTGCCCACATGATGCGTTCAGGTTACTTGCCGCTGTGGGACCCATACATCTTCAGCGGCATGCCCTTGCTGGCCACCGCCCAGGTCGGAATTCTTTATCCGCTCAACTGGTCGTATCTGTTTTTCTCTCCGGCAATGGCGACAAATCTCATGGTCATTTCGACCTATATGGTCGCGGGGCTTGGCGCTTATCTCTATGCGCGGCGCATCGGAGCATCAGTCACCGGGGCCGCGATCACGAGTCTGGCGTGGCAATTCAGCGGCGCTGCGATCGGCCAGATAAGCCACATTAATATCATTCAAACGTCGGCGATTCTGCCCTGGGTGCTGTGGTCAGTTGAGGGTTACGCCGCAAAAGGAACCTTCAAACGAGGCGCACTTATATCGGTAGTCGTGGCCATCCAGTTCTTTGCCGGTCACCAACAAACCTTCGTCAATTCCCTTTTGCTTGTGACTGTGTACGTGGTCGTGATGGCGATCATGAATCGCGAATCACTGCGGCGATATCTAACTTCTTTTGGGTTCATCGCGGTGGGACTGCTGCTCTCGGCGGTGCAAATCCTGCCGACGTTCGAGTTGCTGCGTCGCAGCGAACGCTCGGCCGCCACGTATGAATTCTTCACCTCGTTTTCGATGCCCAAGCGTTTCATCTTTACTTTGCTGGCGCCGTACATCATGGGTGGAGGAGACGGCCGTTTGTTTCGCGCGCCGTATGTTGGACCACCATTCTATCCGGAGATGGCTGGTTACGTAGGCGTGCTGACAATCATGCTCGCGATAATAGCGGTGGCGATGAAGGCGGACGCGCGGACAAAGTTCTGGGCAGCCGTCGCGGCGATTTGCCTGCTGCTGGCGTTCGGAGCATACGCGCCGCTGGATCTTTATAAGCTGATTTATTACGTGCCGGTCCTGAATCTCTTCCGGGTTCCGGCTCGCCACATAATGGAAGTCGATTTTGCGCTGGCCGTTCTGGCGGGACGCGGACTTACCATGCTCACTGCACATAGAGAAAAGTTGCGATCGCGAATGATCGTGCTCTTGTCCGCGGGCATCGTTCTCTTCTTCACTCTGTTAGCGATTACTGTCTTGCGGCCCGCAGCTTTCCATCTCGCCCGCGAAGTTCCGATCGGCATTCTGCGCGCGCCTGAGTTATTCGTGCCGCTGGCAATTGCCGCCGTCAGTGCTTACGCGCTTTGGCGATACGCGCGCGGCAAACGCGGCGCAATACTTCTGGTGTTCATGGTGCTGGTATTTGACCTTGCGGTCTGGGGACAATCAAGCGGTTGGTATGTCGCTAGCCCCAGGAACACCGACGAATACTGGCATCAGACGGAAACTGTGCCGGTGCTCAACAGCATTGCGCCGCGCGATAGGTTTTCATACAGGATCCTGACGGCGCCACATCAATTCGATCCGCAAGTGACGCCGGTCCCGCCTTCAGTCTCGCATTCAACGGATTGGGTTTTGTGGACGCAACCCGACATTTATATGATGCACGGGATCCAGAACGCCGCGGGTTACGACGGCTTCGGATTGGAACGGTATAGTCAAATGGTCGGACGCATGAAAGTCTGGGGTGAGTTAACCGATCCCGACACCACTTTGCGAGGCGATAGCCGCGAAATAGACGTGACCAATGTTCGCTATCTGCTTTCGATGCGCAGACAGCTAAACTCGCTCGGCCCGATCGAAGACTTTGCGAAAGCGGATCAGCAATACGGTGACTACATGTTTGCACCAAACGATCTTGGTCTCTCCAGCTTAACGAAAGTGAAACGTCTCAGCTTTTCAGTGCCTGCGGTTGAAATCGATCACCTCGCCTTGGTTAGCCACCTCGCCTGGTCTGAGAATGTTCCTGACGACACTGCCGTCGCGCGAATCCACTTTCAGTTGACTGATGGCAACGCTCTCGAACTTCCCGTACGCGCCGGCCGTGACACGTCAGAGTGGGCGTACGACCGTCCGGACATTCGGGCGCGCATTCGTCATCGACGAGCCACCGTGGCGAGCAGTTACCAGGTCAACGACGCACAAAGTAATTACGACGCGCATACATTCGTCACCGCGATTACCTTGCCGGAAGCCGTGAAAGTGACCGGAGGTGAAATTACAATTGTGCCGGACTCGCGTTGGCCCGATTTGAGTATGAGTGTTTTCCGCCTCTCGTTAGTTAACCAGCGCGAAGGCAAGACATATCCGCTGGAACGAGACCTGGTCAACATGAATAACGAAACGCCTGCGGCAAAAACTGACTCATCGCCGGCGCGTTGGAAACTGGTAGCGCAAACCAAATACGTGGACATTTATGAAAACGGCAGAGCGATGCCGCGCGCCTGGCTGGCGCCCGAAACGCGAGTGCTTAACGAAGCTGCCATGCTCGACGTAATTCGCAGCGACAGGTTCGCGGACGGAACAAAGTGGGACCCAGCCACGACTGCTTTGATCGAATCGCCGCTTTCCGAAGAGGTTCAACCGGGCGCGCCCGGCGAAGCGCAGATTACGCGGTACGAGCCAAATCGGATTGAGGTGAGCACAAAGGCCGGCGGCCCTTCTATTCTCGTCCTGAGCGAGAATCATTATCCTGGCTGGCGTGCTTATATCGATGGACGCGCGGTTGAAACCTTGCGGGTCGACTACAATTTGCGCGGGGTGTCACTGCCTGCAGGTCAACATCTGGTCGAATTCAGTTATCGACCTAAGTCTGTATTGATAGGCGTGGCTATGTCGCTCTTCGCCATCGCTTTGTTATCGTCAGGAATCTTAATCGATCGCAAATACAAGAGTTTGCGTTTGTAAGAGTGGCACGGGCGTCCTGCCCGTGAACCATACGCAAGATGCGCGTGCCACGATCAGTTTGTGATCCAATGATCGAACCGCAACCAAAATCACTGTTCGCCGAGCCGCGATTCGTCGACGCCCTCGAGGATTGCTTCTTCTATCACACGATGGACCTGCCGGGTCTTGGCGTGGTGCACGGACATTGGGACCTGCGCGGACGCTTCGATGATTATCTCGGCGGCGTTTCGGTGGCGGGCAAATCTGTGATCGACATTGGCACGGCCACCGGTTTTCTCA
>DASWQK010000238.1:0-7328 GCA_036403735.1 Pyrinomonadaceae bacterium | reverse complement strand
CCGGCATTCACAACTGAGGAGTGCGATGCAGTGCGTGATTGGGTGAAAAGCGGCGGCCATTTACTTTTGATCGCCGACCACGCGCCGATGGGTTCGGCGAATCAGATTCTCGCCGAACGTTTTGGCGTCAACATGAGCAAGATGTTCACCGTCGATAACGAGAACTATGACCAAGAGTCGAACAATCGGGGCTTCATCGTCTACACGCGCGACAGCGGCCGGCTGGCGGATCACGCGATTACCCGTGGTCGTAACGACTCAGAACGCGTGAACAAAATCATCGCTTTCACCGGCCAGTCATTGAAAGGCCCGCCGGACAGTGTTGCTTTCATGAAGTTGGCTGACTCTGCTGTCGACGCAATGCCTGGTGTTAACAACGAGCCCGCATCCGCGGCGGGCCGGGCTCAGGGCATCGCCATGAGCTTTGGTAAGGGCCGCGTGGTCGTCCTCGGCGAGGCAGCGATGCTGTCCGCGCAATTGGCCGGCGCGAACAAAATGCCTTTCGGCATGAATCGGACCGGTATCGACAATCGACAAATTGCGCTGAACATCATGCATTGGCTGTCAGGCCTGCTGAAGTGAAAAGTGGCCGTGGGCGTCCCGCCCATTGATCATGCGCAAGATGCGCGTGTCACCGCACTTGACCACCCGTGCGACCGCGCCTAGCATAACTACTAGACCCCCTCCAACTGAATAGATCCCTCGACCCGACGCAGACCTTAAGGAGGTCGCTGCGATGGCAAACAATGATTCCGGCAAATGCGCGCACCCAGCGTGTGATTGCCCGCCCGAACAAGGCAGCAAGTACTGTAGTGAATATTGCGAGGAAGCCGAAAAATCCAAGGTGATGGAAATCGGCTGTGGCTGTGAGCACGCTGGTTGCTGAGCTCGAAAACAGTTCTCGCTTAGGATCGTTCATTCTCCCCGACTGGCGGCGCCGGGCCCTCTAGTGGGCCGTGTTGTGACCTTACAACCAAATTGTAAGAGAACCATCGCATCTGCCGTCGGCAACGACATCTAGAATCCCACCATCAACAAACCAGTCGCAATCAAATCAGCTTCGACTTCTTAAATCCGGAGGACAGCATCATGAAAAAGATTCTTTGCACGATGTCACTAGTTGTCGCTCTGTCTGCAATCGCCGTGGCCCAAACGACAAGTACCGGCGAAAGCACACAGGCGAGTAATCGCACCTCGGCCCAAAAGCAAGGCCGTCAGATCGATTTGCAGTCAGACACTCAATTGGCAGCGCAGCTGGAAAACGCGCTCGACGCTCGTCACGCAAAAGTCGGCGATCGCGTGATTCTGAAAACTACGCAGGCCGTCAAACAGAACGGCCAGATTGTTATCCCAAAGGGCTCACAACTAATAGGTCGCGTCACGGATGTTCAGCAACAGACTAAATCCAACGGCGAATCGCATCTCGCCCTGGCCTTCGACAGGCTGCGGTCGGGCTCAACTGAAGTGCCCATCACGGCCAGCATCCTTTCAATCGCACAGGCGCATACCCGCGCTCAATCTAATGATTCGAGCATTGATAGTGATTTGATGGGGCAATCATCGGCCAGCAGCACGCGCTCAAGTTCCGCTGGTCGAACAAGCAATGGCGGCGGCTTGTTGGGCGGCGTCGGCAACACGGTGGGTGGTGCGGTAAACACGACCACATCTACAGTTGGCAACGTTGCCGGGACGACGACCAGTGCAGTCGGCAGCACGGTCGGCGCCACGACCAGCACTGCCGGAAATCTAACCGGCTCGTTGCGCGGACTGAATATCACTCAATCAAGCAGTGCGTCGGCCCAGGGAGGATCGACTCTCAGCCTGACGGGCGGCAATCTTCGGCTTGAGAGCGGAACAACCTTCAATTTGGCGGTAAGCAATTCAACGACCGCCGGAAATCCATAACCGATTATCATGATTCACTCAACCGCGGCGGTCGCCGAAGATTGGTGGCCGCCGCAACATCCCGGGTCAAGCACCGCAAACGTAACACCGCGTTGACAACGGCCAACCTGCTTTGTAAGCTGACTCAGCTTACAAATAATCTATGCACAGAAAGCCGGTCGCCTGCCTCAGCGCCGGCATTATTGATCCTTGATGGGCAATGGGACCCGCCATTTCGTGAAAAAACTAAAGCTTGTCACCATCTCGATCTTAGCTGCCCTGATTGTGGCCCCGGCCTGCAGTCTCGTTCATAAGCGGGTAGAGACGGAAAAGCTTTTGACGCCACTGGCCAGCGCCAATACTTCTGATCTGATTTCAGCAGTCAACAAGTTGGTTTCGGTGCGCTCGATTCATGGCCGGGTCGATATCCAATTCGAAGATACTTCGTTTGCGACCTCAGGCATTGCTGAAAAATACCGAACCGTCGACGGCTCGATCACGCTGCAACGCCCCGGCAAGATCTATTTGATCATTCAGGCGCCGATTGTGGCTTCGGATATCGTGCAAATGACTTCCGACGGTGAACACTTTCGCATTGCCGTCTTGAAAGGTGATGAAAAGTATCGCCGCTTCGTCATCGGCACGAACAACGCCGACTATGGGAAGCTGGACATGGACGGAAATTCGAGTCCAGCCGAAATGAAAGGCAAAGAGAAGTCTGAAGCACAAACCGTCAACGCGCTTTCAAATTTGCGGCCCCAGCATTTGACTGATGCGCTACTGCCGAATCCCATTAACACGGATGCGCCCGGCACCCTTTATGTCCAGAGCGAGTTCTTTGAATCAGAGAGAGATCCGGCCAAGACAGACAGCAGCAAACGCGTCATGCGCGGCTACTATTTTCTGGACGAGCTGATCGCGACTGCCGATAAGTCGGCCCGCCTGGCAAGACGTTTTTGGTTCGATCGAGTAAGTGGAATTCGTCTCGCCCGGTTGCAGACCTTTGATCAGAAAGGCGTGCTGGTAAATGACGTTGCTTATGGTCCCGTGACTAAGTTCGGAGCGGAAGGCAACATCCTTTTACCCGCCAGGATTTCACTCACGCGCCCACACGATCAATATAAAATCACGATCTCTTATCAAACACCCGAATCACTAACGCTGGACCATGAATATCAACCGGACGCGTTCGTCCTGGTCAACAAATCGAATCTTCCCGAAGTCAACCTGGACGAGAAAAAGTCCTCTCCGCCAAAGAACTAGCACTCGCGTTTACCTATTCCTTTTGGAGCATGCGGTTAGCATTACCCGCGCCCGTTGTATTAATATGACGCGTTTGAAAGAGGCAGTACTGTGGACAGTTTAGTCGTTTCCAACATTCGACAGCGGCCATTGCGATCGGCCATCAGCATTCTGGGTGTCGCTCTGGGCGTGGCGCTGGTGATGCTTTTCACCGGCCTGGCGCATGGAATGTCCGACGATCTGCAAAAGCGCTCGTCAAATGTGACTGCGGAGCTGATCTTTACCCGGCCGGGTTCCATCCAACTAACCGGATCGTCGGCCAACGTCAGCACCAAATATGTGCCGCTGCTACAGCAAATCGACGGCGTCGAATCAGTGTCGCCAGTCATTCGCCACGTGTATCCCAGCGGATCTTTCGGTGTTGATCAGGTCGAAGGAGTTGAATGGGACGGCTTCTCAAAGATGAATAACATCCGGCTTATTCAGGGGCACGCGCCAAACGGTCCGGATGAAGTCGTGATCGATGAAACGAAAGCGAGCCGCAAGCATCCTGTCGGAAGCACGCTGAAAGTTTTTGGCGAGAAGCTCTATCGGGTGGCCGGCATTTATGCTCCCGAATCCGGCGCGCGGGTAAAGATGACTCTGGCCGCCTTGCAGAACGAGCTCGAAGCGCCAAACAAATGCACCTTCATGTTTGTGAAGGTCAAAAACCCGAGCGACCAACTTGCAGTGGCTAAGCGGATTGACGAAGCACTTCCCGGTAACAAGATTCAGCCAACGCGGGAATTGTTCGCCACGATCGAGAACTCGATCCCCGGGCTCGCGGTTTTCTTACGCATGCTGGTGGTTCTGGCCGCGATCGTGAGCGCGCTCGTGATCATGCTCGCAATGCACACCACGATCACTGAACGCACGCGCGAAATTGGAATCCTAAAAGCGATGGGCGCGTCGCGCGCTTACATCATCGGCGAGATCGAACGCGAAGCTTTGTTGATTAGCTTTTTTGGCTTAGTGGTTGGTTTTGCCCTGGCAGGCGTTGCGGGATTCGGCATTCATAAGGCCACCGGCTTGATTTTCGAGTTCGGCGGTCGCTGGGCGCTGACTGCCGCGGCAATCGGATTATTAGGTGGAGCGTTGGGCGCGCTTTATCCGGCGGCGCGCGCCGCGAATCTTGATCCGGTAAATGCATTGGCCTATGAATAAGCGTCAGAAGCTTCAACTTTAGTAAATGGCGACAATCCTAAAAGCTGACAATCTCGAGAAGGTTTACCGCATTGGCAAGGTCGATGTGCCGGCGCTGCGTGGCGTTTCACTGGCGATCCAGGAAGGTGAGTTCGTCGCCGTCATGGGGCCATCGGGTTGCGGAAAATCAACGATGCTTCATTTGCTGGGTGGGCTTCTGACCCCGACCAAAGGTCGCATCATGATTGATGGCGAAGATTTGACCGCGGCCTCAGATGCAAAGCGAACAGACATTCGGCGGCGAAAGATCGGATTTGTCTTTCAGCGTTTCAATCTGTTCCCCACGCTGACAGCCGAAGGCAACCTGCGGCTGGCCGAGCGCATTCATGGAAACGGCGCGGATGATCCTGATCGCCGGCGCGAAATTCTCAGAATGCTGCACCTGGAAGACAAGATGCATCACAAGCCACTCGAGCTTTCGGGCGGCGAGCAACAACGCGTGGCGCTGGCGCGCGCCGTCGTTAACCGGCCGGCCATTGTCCTGGCTGACGAACCTACCGGCAATCTCGATTCTGAAAACTCTGAATTGGTTTTGAAGATGTTTCGCGAGTTGAACGATCGATTTAATCAAACGATCATAATGATCACACACAATCCTGAGGCAGCCGCTGCCTGTCAACGCATCATCCAAATGCGCGACGGTCATATCGTGTAGCCTCGCGACGGACTAAGCTCTCCGGACGAAAGATGGGATTCATCTCGAACACTGCAAGAAAAATTGTCTTTTGGAACTATTCGCGGACTTCGTGGCAGTGGGATGTATTGTGCGTGTTGATCCTTGCTTTTATTTTTCTTACACCAAAAAGTTGGTTTGCGAGCAATCCGCCGGTCCAAACTACAGTTGTCTGGGCGACTGATCTCATTGGGAATCAATCAGATAACGCAGAAATCGATCGGGTGGCCAGAGCTAAGCTGAAACTGCCCTCGGGTCAAGTCATGGTTCGCCTTCCGAAGTACGACCAGTCTGGCAAGCTCATTGCATATGAGGTTGACATACGGTGATCATGCTTTATAATTTCCAAGATTAATCCACCGTGAGGCGCATCAAGCGAAGCGACTCACGGTTTTGCATAGGGGCCCGCAGGGGCCTTAAGTTTTAAGACAGGAGCTATGATGAAAAGATTGTTTTCCCTCAGTTTGATTGCCGGATTGGCGCTCGCAATGATGTATCTACCGGTCACCCCGGCCAGTGCCCAACCTGGTCTTGTCAGTTCCATCTATACCAGGATGCGACGTAACCAACAGAGTTTGAAAACCTTGCGTGCGAACATCAGCATGCAGAAATACAACTCGCAGTTGCGCGACAAGGACGAGTATAGCGGGATGATTTTTTATATTCCCGGGCCGGGCGGTAGCCGCGCCGCGATGTTGCGCCTGGAATGGACCAGCCCGCAGCACGAGACTCTGACAGTAGCGAATGGAAGTTATGCCCTGTACCGGCCGCGACTAGGGACCGTTATCGAAGGCCGAACTGGTTCAATCCACGGAAAAGACAACGATGTTCTGGCGCTTCTCAACATGTCGGCCGGCCAGTTGCGCACGCGGTTTGGCGATCCCGAAGATGTCCGCCCGGAGACCTTGTGGGGCGGTGTCTGGACAGAGCACATGAAGGTCACGCCGAACTCTACGGCGAGCTACAAATACATCGAACTTTGGATCGACAAGGAGGGAATGCCGGTTCAGACGAAGATGGTTGAAAAGAATGATGACTCAACCACCGTCCGCCTCAGCAACGTCGAGCGGAACCAGACAATCCCGAACGATCAGTTCAAACAGAACCTGGATTCCAAGGTCAAGCACGTCAAAGGCTAACGCAGATTTAAGCCGTCTTAGTGGAAGGGCTTCGGGAAACTGAAGCCCTTCTGATTTTGCAGCCAACCTGTCAGAAGCCCGACCGTTAGGGAGGGCTGCTCCGCATAGAGTCAGCGAGTTCGAAAGAGTTGCTCAGGCTTACGCGCGGGCTCTGGCACGAAATCCCAGGTTGTTAGCTTGCGCTCCCAGCGACGGTCGCATATCCTTTTTGAACTCGACTGCCGCAGTAATATGCAATGCGAAAAAGTACTTTTCTTAAGTGGAAGATCCGACAGGCCGCTTTCATAACGAAAGCGCTGGCTTCCACCAATCATGTCGTCCTGGCGCATATCATTCCGATGCGGCGCTGCAATCTCGCTTGCGGTTATTGCAACGAATACGATCAAGTTTCCAAACCGGTGCCGCTGGATGTAATGAAGAAGCGCCTGGATAAACTTGCCGAATTGGGAACCTCGATTGTGACGATTTCCGGCGGCGAACCGATGATGCACCCGCAACTCGACGAGATGGTTCGTCATATTCGGTCGCGCGGGATGATCGCCGGGCTCATCTCGAACGGTTATTACTTCACACCCGATCGCATCAAGCGTCTGAATGAAGCGGGTCTGGACGCTCTGCAAATCAGCATTGACAACGTCAATCCTGACGAAGTGTCGCGCAAGAGTTTGCGCGTACTCGACAAGAAGCTACGCTATCTGGCTGAACATGCTGACTTTCACATCAATATCAATTCAGTAATCGGCGGCGGGATTAAGCAGCCCGAAGACGCGCTCACGGTTGCGCAACGCGCCGTTGAGCTGGGCTTCTCAACCACCGTGGGCGTGATTCACGATGATGACGGGACGCTCAAGCCGCTATCTGAAAAAGAGAAGGAGATCTTTCATGCCGTGAAGAAGCTCGGCAACAAGGATCACGCGCGGCTCAATTGGTTTCAGGACAGCATCGCCGAAGGGAAACCGTATCAGTGGCGCTGTCGTGCAGGAGCGCGTTACCTCTACATTTGCGAAGAAGGATTAGTTCACTGGTGTTCCCAACAACGTGGCTATCCGGGCATTCCGCTCGAGGACTACACGATGGCCGACTTCGATCGCGAGTACAGCACCGAGAAATGGTGTGCGCCAACCTGCACCTTACAATGCGTTCATCAG
>DASWQK010000237.1:0-3175 GCA_036403735.1 Pyrinomonadaceae bacterium | reverse complement strand
ACGGATCGAGACAGCCGCCTCGATCAATCAACAGCAGAACCGAAAGGGGCAAGCTGTCCTGACTAAAGTGCGTGATCTCCTGCTTCGTTCCATCTTCGTAAATCAGAAAATCTTCCTTCTGCAAACCGCCGACAATGCGCGCGGTGTTCTTTTGCAGAACTAGCGCGTCAACTGTCACCAGATCGACATCTACCTTGACGACCTCCGCCGTTGCCGGGACCGCGGACGTCTTGCCTGCATTATTGTCGTTGTTTGATTTTGACTCGTCTGGTGAATTGATGCGTCTTTCGCGTGTCTGCGAAGTGACAGATCGATCCGAAGTGATAAGCAGTATCGGAAGGACGATCGCGAGAAGGGCGAAGAGAAGAAAAACCGTCGGGTTTCGATGCTTCATAAGCGCTCTCCAATTTGAAAGCAGTTCGAAGATGGCGACGGCCTGCCATCTGCCTACTGCTTCCTGATTTTGCCGGGGAGAGTGCTTTTCGTTGCGATGCTGCCTAAGCAGTATCAATATAAGTCGTGTCAAACCAAAGACGCTTGAGCGTAATCAAGTGTTAACAGAGTCAGTTTGGCGGAAGCCCAGATGCGTCGTGGATAATGGCTCTGCCACGCTGATGCGCGGCAAGTCTCAGACTTGCCGGCACTGACTGACTTTCTTCCAAGGGTCTCTGACCCGCGGTCATAGACCGCCAGCTTTAGGGTGGGCTCTCTCGGCAAGTCAAAGACTTGCCGCGCATCAGCGTGGCAGAGCCATCGCTCAACCGCCCCGCTTCGACTCACCCCTCACTTCCGATGACGATTCCGTCGCCGAAAATTAACTGATGGCGGCTGCCAGTCGCGCGCAGTTCCAACGATTCCGGTCTTGGTATTGACCACTTCTAGCCTCACTGGTCGTACCTCAATCAGGAGGTAGCTCTTATCACGATCGGGATAGAAAGCCTTCCAATCATCCTTCCAATGTCGAGCTTTCTCTTTTGGGTCGTTCACCAGGCGCGCGATTCCCTGCATCGAAACGTAAGCCTGATTCTCACGATCGAAATAATAAAGAGTCACCTGCGGGTTGCGACGAATCTCAGAGACTTTGCGGCTTAGCGGATTCGTTCCGAACCAGACGATCATATTCTCGTCCGCCGAAAAAGCATCCATGGTCCGCGCGTTTGCGCGCCCGCGTCTGTCAGTGGTGATCAGTGCGCAATAGCGAGTCGTCGTCATTATCTCGCGCGCCGCGGCGATCAACTCGGCCTTCGATCTGCGTTGAGGCTGCTGCCCAAAAACGGACGGCGTCAGCGACGCGATGCAAAGTAGCACCGCCCCTGCGCGAAGTCTCAGTGTGAACTTTCCTAATCCCATCGGAACTTTTGTTTACCCCACAAGCGTTGTCGCTTCGAGCACTCGTGACGATTCCGGTTCAAGGGATTCGCACTTTTCACCTTCATACGACAATCGAATTGTTTCCCTTGGCGGTGGCGGTGGCCACAAAGGAAGCCTTCGGCCGAGCCGGTGACTGAGTACGCGAGATCGAAAATACAATTCATGGTCCCATTCAACTTCGGCCATCTCGAGCAAGCAATCGATTAAGTTAACGCAACCGCAATCACGAGCGTAGCGCGCGGCGGTTTCGTACTCCTTAACATTTCGGCTTTCGAGTTTGCCCGCGCCGTACATCGGCAGGAGCCATCCACTCACGTGACATAAGAGCCCCAGGGTGCGGCCAATGATCGTGGCGCGAACTTCGCGCCGATTGTTGGGTTCAGCGCCCAGCCCTGCAAGCATCTCGCCCACCAGCTGGCGATGACGCCACTCATCTTCTTCAATGGCGCGGATCGAATCGCGCTCATGTTCATCACTAACTGATTGCCAGTGCCCGCGATAGGCGTACGCGGCTGCCCGCTCGCCTGAGTACGCCAACTGAAGAAGCGCGATCAGCTTGTCGCTACTGTGGTTGCTCGGCGCCATGCAATCATTTTCTGCGCATTGGATGCGCTTCGGTATTGAAGACTACTTTATCAAAATTGAGTGTGTGGGGCGGCGCGAATAACAGATAGAAATACTTGAACGTCTCGGCGAACAGAAAGCTTTGCATTGAATCATTCTTTTCTTTCGTCACCACGCTCTTGAGCGCCGCATACCCCGCGTCGGTGCGGCAGTATTTGACGAAGTCGCGCCACATCGTCTCGCCCATGTGAAGGTACTTCGGATCTCGCGTGAAGTGATAAAGATAATATGTCGACTCAACGATTTCCGGGCGCAGAGGATATCCCGGCGATTTAATTCCCATCGTTTGATAATCGATCTCTTCGGGTTCAATATCGCTCTTCTGCCACATCTTGAACGAAGATTCCTGAAGCAGTTGCGCGCGATTCAAATCACTTGATAAAGCGAGCACGGCGGGAAAGAAGGCATCGAGCGCGCCGTACGTTGTTGTCGTGCGCTTGCCGGTATTCATGTCCGCATGGCCATACCAGAGTTCCGGTTTCATTCGACCCTTCGTTTCGTCGCGGAGGTGTTGATTAATCGCAGTCAAGCTCGCCTCCCACATCCGTCGACAATCCTGATCATTGAAAAGAATCGCGCACTTCAAAAGATACTCGTAGTAACTATCGATCGCGCCGCTGATGTGACTGTCGGGGTCGGTCCATGCGCCGGTCTCGACATTGATCCACGTTCCCACCAAACCGATGGGCGAGCGACGATTGTAAATCTCAACCAGTGCGCGCTTCGCTTTGTCATAGAAGATCTGGCGGTGAGTGAGTCGCGCCAGCGTGCCGAACTCAATTAACAGAGTTCCGGCTTCGGCGGGATTCGTAACGTTCCCGCGCACGGCCCCGGTTTTCAGATTTACATAACGATAGGGCAAGCCGGTCGGCGAATTGAAAACCGGCAACAAGCGATTACCTAAGTCTTCGGCGAGATTCAGCAGACGCTTGTCCCCAGTCATTTCATAACTTGAAAGCAAGCCGCCCAGCAGCCGGATCGTGATCTCGAAATTCTGAACGTCGATATCTTTGTCGAACGAGAGATGCGTAGCAAGGTATTCGCGCGTGCTTTTCGCTTCGCCATTCAAGCCCATTAGTATCATCGTGTCCAGCGCATCCACGGGTGTCATCAGCAGCGGCTCGGCGTACCAATCGTGATAACTCTTTGTGAGCGGTTTTAGATCGTCGTGTCCCCACGC
>DASWQK010000236.1:0-7520 GCA_036403735.1 Pyrinomonadaceae bacterium | reverse complement strand
GAAAGTTCTCTGATGACTTTCATACGTTCGCGGTCGAGTGGGAGCCAAACGTCATACGTTTTTACGTCGACGGAAATTTGTATCAGACGCGCACTCCTGCAGATTTGCCCCAAGGCACCTCATGGGTTTTCGATCATCCCTTCTTTATTATTCTGAATGTGGCGGTCGGTGGTGGCTGGCCAGGGAACCCCGATGCGACGACAGTTTTTCCGCAACAAATGCAGGTTGATTATGTCCGGGTCTATTCACGTTCACCTAAAATCAGCAGGAGGAGTTTATGAGTTTCCGAGTGGTTAATATCAAGAGTCCCGCGTGGCTTTTAGCGGTCGCAATTTTCTCGCTTTGGATGGCCGGCACAACCCTGGCCCAGGGAAAACCTGCCGGAGCCGGGCCGCCGCCGAACAATAACCCGAACCTTGACGATCGTATTCGGCAGCTCGACGAAGGCAGACTACGCGGCGCGGAAGCGAATGTGAGCGTAGAGGAGCAGAATCAAAAGCGTCTGCAGGCTGCGATCGTAAACATGAGAGACGATTACAAGCGCATTCAGATCCTGCGCAACGACATCGCGCGAAATCTGGTGGCGCGCAAACCGCTCGACTACAAACTGGTCGCAGAGCAGACCGCTGAAATAAACAAGCGCTCGACCCGGCTGAATATTTATATGCAGGCCCGCGTTCCGGATGAAGAGAAGCCCACCTCGGCTGAACTCAAGAATGAAGAAATGGTGGGCGCCCTTGTGAAGCTGTGCAAGTTGATTGATAGCTTCACCGAAAATCCTGCATTGAAGAACGCGGCCACTGTAGACTCGCAGGATATTGCCAAGTCGAAGGAAGACAAAGCCAGCGCCGACCGCGACCTGCTGGCGATCATTAAGCTAAGCGCCAGTATCCAGAAGAGGTCAGGAAGCCTCATCGTGTCGCAATAGAATCGTGCCGGCTCAAGGTAGGATCACGAACCACACCTCCTGCCTCAATACCCGCTGTCGTGCCATATCCCGGCTTTCAATTACGGCTGAGTACCTGCCAGGGGCCAAGCCCGAGAGCTTTATGAATTTGGCAAAGGTCAAAGCAGGCACCGCGCCGGTGGCGGCATTGGTGAGCTGATAATCTATCGGTCGGCTTGCCCTCAAGCCGGCTTTCATTAAGGTAACGGTCACTCTCACCAGGGGCGTTCCCGTTTCGCTAGCAACGGCGGCGTTGTACAGCTTGAAGAAAACGATCAAGTCATCCGTAGTATGAAATTCGCGACTTGGCGAAGGGCGAATCTGCACGTTACCTTCACTGAGCACGTCGTTGTTTGTCCCGATCTGCTTTAGGGGCTCAGCATGGCGGCTTAATACTGGTTCGGTTACCGAGAATTCTGAGTCAGCTACGGGCAGAACGAGTTTCTCACGTTTGGCGACCACGTTCCCTGACAGTCGATCTCGCACAATCAAATCAATCGTGTAGGTGCCGGCGTCCAGCGACATATCCTGCCGATAAAAGATCTTGTCCTTAATAATAGCCTCGTATTGCGCGGCCGTCAGGGCGACGTCAAAGTTTCCGCCCAGTCGGGAAAGAATCTTGTCTTCGCCTTCAGCTCGGACCACGCCCAGAACTTCCAGGTGCAAACGCTGCGTCTCGCCCTTACGCTCGAACTGCACCGCGGCCGGAGGTATCTCGAACGAGAGCGGCACGATGTAATAGCCGTCTCGAACTCGGAAGGAGTTCATCTGCACCGACAGCGGCAGCGTTGGATGGGCCGCCATGTTTGAAAAGTTCGCCAGCAATTTCCTGTCATCGGGCGAAAAAGGAATAATCTGACTCGGTGGAATCGCGTAATAACCAGGACGAGTAACTACACTGAGATCCGATCTTTGAACTTCGATTTTCACTTTGCGAAAACTGCTGTCGAAGTTTTGATCGGTACTGCGATACCCTAGGGTATAACGGGAACGAATTTCTGCATCTATTCGGTCGAGGCCAGAGGCGATGTCATTGGTATTTTTGACGAAGCGTCCGCCAGTATCGTTTGAAAGTTTATACAGAAGATCCTGTTGCCGGTCCAATCCTTCGAACCGGGTGATGTCAAAGACGCTTTCGCCCGCCGCCGATCTGCGCCGGGCCTCCATAGGATTTTCGCCTGAAATTCCGCTCAGCGGTGAAGCAACCACCGGCGAACCCGTAGTCGGCGTACCGCCGGTCAGGCCGGTTGAATCAACAATATAGATGGCTACATTGGCGCGATTGGCGATATCGATCGTACTTTGCACCTGCCAATCGAGCCAATCAGGTGCGATAAATCCTTCGGAGAACATGACCAGCGTCTTCTTTACCGGTATCGGGCGCAATCCCTCGCAAATAGCCGCGAGCGCCGCCAGCACCGGCCGGGACTGCTGCGCGCCGAGCGCCGAGCGCATTATCAGGTATTGCTGCAGTATGCGCCGGTCAATCATGATCTGAGCTTCCGCCGAGTGGGCAAGCACGGCTCCGCCGCTAATCTCGAATGTGGGTGTATCATCGGCGCTGTCGGGGCCAATTTGTTTAGGATATCTGGCAAGCCTTTCGCGAATTGAGTTTATATTTTCCGCGAGGTTACGTCCCTCTGACGTTTTTGAAACAATCGAACTTGTGTAAGCTTTGTCGACAGCAGCGAGTAGTTTTGCTTTGTCCTGGGTGAATGGTTGCCATAACTGCAAATCTCCGGAGATGGAAAACACAGCCACCGAGTCGCTGTCGGTTATGCGCTCGCGAATGTATTTCACGATGCCGTCGCGCACGTGCTTTAGATTTGATAAGTCGGTGCTTTGGCCGTCCATCACCAGGGAAATGATGTTCCGGGGAAGGCCGTAAGTGTTGCGGGTTTTTGATTCAGGGGCAACACCACGCTGACTTTCGCGCCCCGCAGACTCACCCAAACGATCAGTTGCGTTGGTTGGCTGTCCGGCTTTCTTGCCGCCGGTAAGGGTAGAGTCGAAGAATTGAATCCTCTGGGGCACGCCGTTTTCAGAGATCGTGAAGTCTTCCGGTTTGAGATCGGTGACAGCCTTTCCCTTCTTGTCTTTGACGATTACGTCAAGACTTACAAGGTTGGAATCAACTTTGATTACATTGTCGTCTTCGCTTTTCTTTGGTTCTTTCTTCTCCTGTGCGGATACTGACAAGACACAAAGCACTATAAGAAACATCATGCATTTAAGAATCTTCATCTCACGATCCCCCGAAACCAAACCGCAGCTGGACGAAATCCATCGCAGCAGACAATAGGTAAAAGAAATTTGCCTTAGGATTGATTATGCGCTTTTCGATTCTCTTTGACGACGGAGCGTGAAGAATTGGTCCTGCTCGCGCATCTTCGCAGGGGCTGGGCGCACGGGAGTTCGTTCAGTCAGCACTCAAGGCGTAATTACGAACCATGCCTCTTGCTTTAACACCTTCTGTTGGACGATGTCTCGGCTTTCGATTACGGCCGAGTATTTGCCGGCAGGCAGACCAGTGAGCTTGATATATCTGGCCAGGGTCAAATGAGGTATCGGATCGGTTGCGGTTTCTGTCAGTTGGTAGTCAATTGGTCTGGTCACCTGTTTGCCGTCTTTCATCAGCGTGACAGTTACTCTCACCAGCGGCGTTCCCGTTTCGCGGGAAACGGCTGCGTTGTAGAGTTGTAAGAAAACGATCAGGTTATCGGTTGAGTGAAATTCGCGACTGGGCGATGGACGAATCTGTACACTGCCTTCGGTGAAGACGTCACCGTTGCGGGAGGGTCCTTTGAACGGGTCGGCATGACGGCTCAACACTGCATCCGTGGTCCAGAAGCTTGCATCATCACTTGGCAATTCGAGTTTCTCTCGTTTGGCCGAAACCTTCCCCGATAGCCGATCTCGCACAATGAGATCAACTGTGTAACTACCGGCATATAGCTGAATATCCTGCCGGTAGAAAATCTTATCGTGCGAAATCGATTCGTATTGCTGAGGGCTCAGGGAAACATCAAAGTTTCCTCCCAGGCGCGAAAGGATCTTGTCGTCACCTTGAGCCCGCACGACGCCGAGAACATCCAGTTGCAAACGCTGCTTGTCGCCTTTGCGATCGAACTGCACGACGCCTGGGTCTACTTCGAACGACAACGGCACGATGTAGAAACCGTCGCGAGATCGGAAAGAATTCAATTCCAGGGACAACGGTAAGGTAGGATTGGCTTCCATGCTGGCAAAGCTTGCCAGCAATTTTCTGTCGTCAGGCGATATGGGCACGATCTGGCTGGGAGGAATCGCGTAATAACCAGAGCGCGCCAGAACATTTGTATCCGCTCGACGAACTTCAATCTTTACTTTGCGAAAACTGCCGTCAAAGTTTGCGTCGGTGCTGCGATAAGCGAGCGTGTAGCGCGAACGGATTTCTGTGTCTATTCGCTCGAGGCCCGCGCCGATGTCATTTGTATTTTTTAGGAAGTGTCCGCCAGTGTCTTCCGAGATTCGATACAACAGATCTTGTTGCCGGTTCAAACCCTCTTGCCGGCTGATATCAAAAACGCTTTCACCCGCGGCCGCCCTGCGGCGCTGTTCCATACCCAACTCTCCCGAGATTCCAGCCAGCGGCGAAGCAGCTACCAGCGCTCCTGAGGTGGGCGTACCTCCGGTCAGACCGGTCGAATCGATGATATAGATGGCGACATTGGCGCGATTGGCAAGGTCGATTGTGCTTTGCACTTGCCAATCGAGGGCTTCGGTGGCGACGAATCCCTGCGAGAACATCACCAGCGTTTTCTTGCCGGGCACAGAGCGCAATCCTTCGGCAATCGCCGCCAGCGCCGCCAGCACCGGTCGTGTTTGTTGCGTGCTTAACGCCGATCGCAACTGAATATATTCTTCCAGCATCCGTTGCGCGATCATTTTCTCGGCCATCGCGGATCCGGCCGCTCCAGCCGCGGGCGAGGAGGCCACGCTATCGCCGGGAGGGCCGCCAGAAATCTTGTCCCGAAGGGCGCTGATGTTTTCCGAAATCCCCCGCGCTTCAGAAGTTTTTGAAACGATCGAGCTGTCATAGGCTTTCTCAACCGCCGTGGTCAGGGCGCCTTTGTCATGGGTAAACGGTTGCAGCAGTTGCAATCCGCCGGAGATTGAGAACAAGGCAACTGAGTCGTTATCGGTTATGCGCTCGCGAATGTACTTCAACATTCCTTCCCGTACGTGTTTCAGGTTCCCCAGTTCAGTGCTCTGCCCGTCCAACACCAGAGCAATAATATTTCGCGGAAAGCCCGCCGGGCTCTGTGGTTTTTGTTCCGTGGATGTTACGGCGTCTGTCGATTGACCGGTCACCCCGAGGCTGGAAAGGGTCGAGTCAAAGAATTCAATCTTTTGCGGCACACCGTTCTCGGAAACTGTGAAGTCTTCCGCTTTAAGATCGGTGACGGGCTTGCCCCTTTTGTCTTTGACGATCACGTCAAGACTTACCAGGTTTGAAGTGACTTTGATTACATCCTGGTCGTCGCTCTTGTTTGGCCTCTTGTCTTGTGAATGGATTGGAATAGCGGCGAGCAGAAAAGCGATCAGCACCAGCAAGCTGAGAAAGCCTTCGAGCCGGCGGATTTTCAGGATAGGATTTTGGTAAAGCATAATTTAGCACACTTAGATCCGCGCCCAATTATGTTTCGCACCTCCGGCGCTCCTGGATCTTTGATGCATCTGAAACCACGTCCTGCCGGAAATGGCTAACGAATGGCGGCCCTTCGCGCCTTGGATTACCTTTCACTTCACCTCAAACCTCTCCTTCAATCCCGCAATTGTCACCTCAAACTCGCCCGGCTCGATCACCGGTTTATTATTGGCTCCGATAAAGGAAAGATCATCCGGGCGCAAGCGGAACGTCAGCGTGCGACTCTGGCCCGGTTCCAAATAAATCTTCGCGAAGCGTTTCAGCCTTTTTCCGGCGGGAGATAGAGATGCAACCAGATCGCTGACATAGAGTTGGACCACTTCCTTGCCTGCTCGGGATCCGCTATTGGTTACCGTAATGCTGACTGACAGTTGATCGGTCGCTGCAATTTGTTTTCGATCGACGCCCAGATCTTTATAGCTGAACGTCGTGTAGCTGAGGCCTTCGCCGAATTCAAACTGCGATCTGATGCCGGCATTGTCGAAGCTTTCAGTCTCGAACGCCTTATGGTCGTAAGTCATCAAACCATTCGGAAAGCGAGGATAGGTAAATGGAAGTTTACCGCAGGGGTTGAAGTCACCAAACAGAACGTCGGCCACTGCTTGCCCGCCTTCATTGCCGGGATTGTAGGCCATCAACACCGCGTTCGCATGATCGGCAATGCCATTGATAATTCGTGGCCGGCCTTCAACCATCACCAGTACGACCGGTTTGCCGGTGGCTTCGATCGCTTCGGCGAGTTTGCGCTGTGGCTCGCCAATGGCCAGATCGGGAATGTCGCCGGGCGTCTCGGTGTACGACCCTTCGCCGAGACACAACACCACGACATCCGCTGCGGCGGCCGCCCGCACAGCCGCGGGAATGTCGACTTCCGCTTCCAGGTTAGTCGGGTTGTTATTCGATGTAGATCCTTCACGTCGGGTGATCTTCGTGCCCGGGACGTAAGTGACGTTGGCTGCGCCGGCCTTCGCTTCGATGGCGCGTCGTATGGTCGGACGATCCTTCGGATAGAGTGACTCTTCCGAACCTTGCCAAACGTAGGTCCAACCGTTGTTAAGAGAGAGCAGCGAGTCAGCGGTTGGGCCAGTGACGAGTATTTTGCGATTCTTGGCGAGCGGCAAGAGATCGCTGGTGTTCTTCAACAGCGTCATCGATTCACGGGCGGCTTGCAGGGCGGCCTGTCGCGATTCAGAGCGTCCGATCTTTGCCTTGAGCGCGGGATTTGGCATCGCGTTCTCGAACAGCCCCAGCTCAAACTTCACCTTTAGAATTCGCCGTACGGCTTCGTCGATTCGCGACTGGGGGACGGCGCCTTCCTTCGCCAGCGCAATCAGATAATCGGCAAAGCTGTAATCCAGCGGCACCATGCTCATGTCGATTCCGGCCATCACGGCCATTCGCGTTGCTTCCTTCTCGTTAGCGGCGACATGCCACTGGGTTACCAGCTTCTTAATGTCTTCCCAATCAGAAACTACAAACCCTTTGAAGCCCAGTTCATCGCGCAGGATGTCAGTCAGGATGTGATGATTGACGTGGCCGGGAAGCCCATTGATCTCAGCGGAATTGACCATCACGGTATGGGCTCCCGCTTTGACTGCGGCGTCGAATGTCGGCAGAAAATATTCGCGCAAATAATTTTCTGGAATCCATGCCGGCGTTCTATCTCTGCCGTTAAAAGAAGCACTGTAGCCCATGTAATGTTTCAGGCTGGTAGCCACATGGTCCGCCGATCCGACATCCGATCCTTCCATGCCCCGCACGAAAGCCACACCCATTACTTTGGCGAGATATGGATCCTCGCCGAAGGTTTCGTAGAAGCGCGGCCAGACCGGTTGGCGGCCGATGTCCAACACCGGCGAAAAGCTCCACGGAATTCCGGCGGCG
>DASWQK010000235.1:0-7526 GCA_036403735.1 Pyrinomonadaceae bacterium | reverse complement strand
TTAGGTTCGTGTCAATCCAGCGTAAAAAGTTGTGAAGAATTGTGAACTTCTCGCGGCCATCGCGCAGCGCGGATTGAGGCTCGATTATTTCTTCAACCTTCTCATCTTCATTGCCTGCTGAAGTTCAATTGGACAGACACTGCCTGCTGCCATTGGCTCGATTAGCCATTGGCCTGAACCGCCGTTTAGAGGCGGGTTACTGCCCGCCGGCCCGGGCGAATCGACAGTGGCGGGCGGTAGGCCTCTAAGCGTTTGATCAGAAATCTGGGTTTCGGCCAATTGAACTCCTATGAAGTTTAGCAGCGGGCCAAAGTCGAGTGGCGGCAGACGCATCGGCGTGGTCGCGTGAATGTTCCAGAAGGTTGAGTAAGCTCCCGAGTGCGCGCCTCGATTACCAAGCCGCCGCTGTCGAAAGGTCGCGTGCCCGCGCCACAATCAAGATTGCTGAAGAGGGTCGAGTAGTTGGCTTCCCGATGGTGGTCCATGTTGAGATCTACTCCGCGGCCGTTCGCAAAGACAGTGTGCAGCGCGTACCACTCGACGCTGATATCATGCACAAATCTCGTCTGCACGTTGAAATTCGTGATCAGGTTTTCGGTTCCATGACCTGAGTCGATTCCGTGGTGGCCGTTCCAGCCGCGAGCTTCGCTGCTTACCGCCCGGCTCGCACTCGTCGTGAGGGTCACGTTGCTTACCGTGCAAAAGTTGGTCGAAGCGAGATCGATTCCAAAATCGGCATTCTGCACCTCAACATCATTGACCCAACACTGAGCTACGTCCTGAAAAAAGATGGCGTTGTATCCCTTCTCTTTGAAGTGACCGGGATAGGGCGTCCAGGGAAAATGAATGGATAGATGCTCGATTCCAAACTCCCGGACAGAGGGCGCAAAGCGATGGAGTTCCGGGGTCCACCCCGGACGCACATCATAAGGAAGTGGTCTCTCAAGTTCGATCTGTTTATCCGAAACGGATTTGATTCTGGATAAAAAGCGGACTACGTGTGGCGTGCCAATGAGATCGCTTCCGGGTGGCATCAGGTTCCCATACAGATAATGGATTAAGGAACCGGCGTCGGAGCTACCGCTCTTTGGATCACTCTCAGTAAGACGAATCCACTCGCCCTTCACAACTGAGATCTTGTTTGAGAGTTGCAAGATCCGGTCGCCGCGTTTTGCCGGCGCCGTCACCTCAGCTAGTCGCGTTTTGGCATCGATAGGATCTTTTCCAGTGATGTTAAGCAGCCCTGGCCGGAATGCCCATTGAGACTGTTCGGTCCCCTTTGCCTTATTCCCAAAAAGATCTGTGAGAGAGTTGGGAAAGAGGAGAATTGTCTTATTCGATCCGGCGCCGCGTAATACGAAGTTGCCTTTCGAGATGTCGATGCGCCGCGTAATCACGTAGGTGCCTTCGGGAATGAAGAGTACTCCGGCATCGATCGATTGGATCGCACTCAACAGAGCGCTGGAATCGTCAGTGCGTCCATCACCCCTGGCGTGGAAATCGCGTTTGAAATCCCACTTCGCCGGTCCGTTCGGGATGTTTGCTTCGCCGGCGTGATAGCCGGCGTAAGAAAAATCCGGTAAGCGACCAGCCGGGTCCCATTTCTCTCCTGAGACTCCCCAAACAGATGAGTAGGCACATGAAGATGAGGCCTCACTCGGACAGGCTGGCCACGTCAGCGATGTGAAAGCGATCAGGCAGAGGATTAATTTCATTACCAATCACTGCAGCGCTTTCGCCACTTCCAAAATCTGTTCCGGCCGCGCTCTCACCCAAATATTCTCTGTCAGCATGCGCCAACGGACCGTGCCGGTTGAGTCAATAAGAAATTCTGCCGGCCGTGAAATGTCATGGCCTTTGACTCCCTGCCCTTTGTGAACCAGATCGTAACGGCCAATCGCTTCCAGATCCGGGTCCGATAGAAATGTGAAAGTGTAACCCGCTTTCTGACAGAGTTCGCGCGACTCTTCAGGACTGTCAACGCTGATGGCGACGGGACGTATGCCAACTGCGTTGAATTGATCGAGGTTCTTTTGGATGCTCCGCAACTCGGAGTTGCATGATGGTCACCAGTAACCGCGATAGAAGACTAGCAGGACTCCTTTCGCTGGTTTGCCGTTGATTGGTTGTAATACCAGTTCAGTCAGCGAAACAGGTTTATCGTTCGTATCGTTGAGGGTGAAGCCTGGCGCTTTCTGACTGACCTGCGGCGCGCGCGTTGAAGCCGGCAACCAACGCGACCCGATGAAAGCAACCAAAATGAACATGCCGAGCACGAGCACGCTTAACAGCGCGCCGAGCGCTGAAAGTATTTTGGAGAGCCGGCGGCGACCGGGTGCGAACGCTCGGCGGATTCCGACGAAGAGAAGAAACGCGGCCACCACAAAGAGCGCGATGTTGGCCCACGGAAAGTCTCGCGTCACCGGCCAATTGACAAACAGCAATGGGTAACTGAGGAGCGCGAAGATGCTCACTAGAAGGCCTGACCAGATTGGCCAATTAAATTTCTTGATCAATGTGGCGCAATTGTACGCGAAGTTTTGAGGGCGGACTAAACAATATTCGTTCTGCCCCCTTCGATTACCGCCTCCTGATGGCGGTATTGTTTCCGTGAGGTACCGCCCTAATTCAATCAGGCGATGTGTGAGCTTTTCGTTACCGCCCGGCCGACACAGCAAATTATTGTGCGACTGACATCTAGCCGTTGACATTCAAAGGTTTCGGACATAGCCTGTACGGCGTCCCAGGGGCCTCGCGTTGTTAACCTCAAGCTTCCGAAAGGAGTCTGATATGCCAACTACAATTACTCGAAAGGGCGGAGCTGTCCGTCTGACGGTGACTTCCAGAGTCGCCAACGACCTCGGTTCACTTCAGGCAGCACTCAAGAACCTGGCTGACCGTCTTGGACATTCCGCTTGCGCCACCGGCTGCGACATATTTCACCTCGGCCAGGAACAGGAATTCACGTTTTCCGGTGATGCCGTCGCACTCAATCCGCAACCGTTGCCACCGCGCATTGGCTTTGAACGCGCAAGGGGCACGGTCACGGTAACTTTGCCAGAACGCGTCAATGGCAACATAGAACTTCTCAACAAAGCCGTCGCTAACGTTTTAGGAAAACTCGGCTGCGGTGCGTGTTGCTCTGGCTTCGACATCCTCTTTCTCAATGAGATCAACACCATCGCTCTTGATGACAAAGGTGGGGTAGCGCGTTTTGGCGGCGCTTATTGATGGCCGCAGACTCGGGATCGGCGCATCGTATTCGGTTGCCATCGAACCACTGATCGAACGTCATCCCGAGCTTTTTGATGTTCTCGAAATCGAGCCGCAGACGCTCTGGATCAAAACGACGGACAATCAAGGACCGTCTCAGATGGATCCCAGGCTGCTCGCTCATCTGGCAAGTCTTCCCGGCCGTAAGATCGTTCATAGTGTCGGGCGACCGGTCGGAGGCACGCTACCGCCCGAGGAAGCAGAGCTGAATCTGCTGCGTCAGACGGTGGTTGGCTTGGATGCTGTCTGGGCCAGTGATCACTTAAGCTTCAATCAGACCAAAGAATTCGCGACCGGGTTCTTTCTGCCACCGCGGCAGACGCTCGCCGGCGTTGAAAGCGCCGCGGCCTCCGTTCGCCGGTTGAAGTCTGCGCTTTCGGTTCCGATCGCAATTGAAACAGGCGTTAGTTATCTTCGGCCGCGTAACGACGAATTGCCTGACGGTGAATTCGTCGCGCGCGTCGCCGAACGCGCAGACTGCGGAATCTTACTCGACCTACACAACATCTACTGCAACAGCGTCAACGGCCGACAGCCGGTTGAAATTTTCGTGGATCAATTGCCGCTGGAACGCGTTTGGGAAGTACATGTGGCCGGTGGATTTGAGCTCGATGGTTTTTACCTCGACGCGCATTCGGGAGCTATTGCTCCCGCTCTGCATAAAATGCTGGAAGGCCTCATCGGCCGGTTGCCAAATCTCCGGGCAATTATCTTCGAGATCTTCCCCTCGTTTGTTCCGATGGTTGGTTTGGATCTCGTGAGGGAACAGCTTGAATGGTTGCATGATTGTTGGAATCGGGCGCGGGATGCTGTGCCAACGCCCGGCAACGTGACAGGGCAACTCACTGAATCTCAACCACGATCAGACGGTGCTTCACCGGTCGTATGGGAGCGAGCGTTGGGGCGACTGGTAATAGGCTTGCCCGCGGACGATGCAATCGGAATTGAACTTGCCCAGGAACCTGGCGTGAAAGTCATCGAACGACTGATCCACGAATTCCGATCATCCATGATCGTCCGCGTGCTGCCGCTGACCTCACGTTTCATAATGCTCTCGATGGGCACTGATGCGTTTCGCGTGATACTTGATGATTATTGGTCGAAGGTAACGCCTCAAATGTACGCATCAAACGAGGCAAGAGCCTTCGCTGATTATCTCAAAGAGCTTAATCTCGGTGTTCCGCACCTGTCCAAGATTCTCGAGTTTGAAGTGGCGGTGACGTCAACCAATATCGATGGCATCACGCGTATTGTCCACTTCGATTCTGAGCCGCTGCCCCTGCTTCGTGCGATCTCAGAAGGAAGACTTCCCACAGATCCACCGCAAGCAGGTAATTTCGAAATCGAGATCACACCTGATCTCCCGACCGGTGTCTCTGGGCCGGATCAGGATTCATTGATAGACCAGTTTAGTTTTCACTAGGACAGGCATCGCGCCGTGGATCGACGGGGATAAGAGATATTGTTAATCGATCAATGGCGTCACTTGTGCTTGGCATGCCAGGCCGCCAGGAGTTGGGCCTCACGCTCGGCGGTGATGCCGGCGCGCAACCGGGCTCGTCTTTCCGCGGGCTGTTGCTTGAACCACTCGAGGGTGGCGGTGGCCGTGTCGCTGACTGGGCGAAAGGTGAGCCCTTTGCTCAGGGCTTTCTTGTTACCCAGATTGCTAAACCCGGTCTCAGGTCCATGCGGCGCGACCCAGACCGGCATGTCGTACCAGGGATGAACTTTCTGATCCAGTAAGAAGTCCACATTCACCCAGGTAAACTGCGCGTCAGATTTCGTTGCCTGCTTGATCTCGTCGAGCATCTGCGCCATGGACAACTTTTCTTTGAAGCCGACGGCGTTGTAGATCCCGGTGTCGCCCTGCTCAACCATGCGAATGGTCCATTCCGCCAGGTCGCGCGCATCGATGAACTGAACGAAATCCTTTTTTGGATCACCAGGGGCGAGTACTTCCCCGCCCCGCGCCACCCGCACCGGCCAATAGGTGAAGCGATCCGATTCATCACCAGGACCGACGATCAATCCCGGTCGAATGATCACAAACTTTCCTGGGAACCACTTCTGCGTTTCTTTTTCTGAAAGGACTTTCAGCGGTGCGTAAAGCGCTTGAGTCGAATTGTGCAGCGCCTCGACTGTCCACTTCATGGGATCCGGACCGTCATACTGCGCCAGCGGTCCATTCTCATCCATGCCCGGCCAGCTTCGCTCGGCATAAACTGAAAGTGTCGAGACGAACACGTAACGATCGACGTTACCTTTGAGAATCTTCGCGGCGTCGCGCACCCAGGAGGGCAGCGTCGTTGGATTGTCGATCACCACATCCCACTTACGACCTTTGAGCGCATCGAGCTGGCCGTTGCGATCGCCAATCAATTGTTCGACTTCTTTTGGCAGCTCGCCGGGATGTGTGCGGCCACGATTGAAAACCGTGACCTGATGGCCGCGACTAAGCGCGTACTTGACCTGGAATGGACCAATGAAACCCGTGCCGCCGAGAATCAGAATGCGCATCGGCTTCACTGATTGCGGATAGGGTGAGAGGCGCGTGACTCCTTCAACCGAGGCGCGCGAAATAGAACTTAATCCTAACGCGCCGCCCGCGAGCGCGGTGAGCCTTAGAAATTTTCTTCGATCGATCGGCATCAGTTGGGCTCGCCATTGTACTCCAAATGGTGGCCTTACGGGCCAAACCGCTGACGATACTCGCCTGCTGAAATAAACGCCTTCACCATCTCAGCGCCGATGTAGTCACCGTTGAATTGATTCAGCTTGCTCAACCAGAACTCGTATCCGGTGTAATCCGAGTCGGGCAGATCATTCGGATTGCGCCGCACGTAACCAATGTATTCGCTCAACACAAAGGCGCGATTAAGTTCGGCATTGTAGAGATCCTGATCTTCAGCAATCTGTCGCAACACCTGCGCTCGCGCCGTCACGTTCGTCGTATTGGCAGCGATGCCAAACGAATTAATCGCTGTCGTACGTTCGCTCGGCGAGAGGACGTTACCGGCATTCTGATTCAGTTTGTCGACGAATTGGGTCGGCGTCATCGTGGTCGGCAGCGCCGATATAAAGCGCGCAGTTTGCACGAATTCCAGCACATACGCGTGCTTGTTATTCTCCAGCACCTGTTCCCAACCCGGTTGTAAGACAATCACACCGCGACCGATGCGCTGCGTGTCCGCGAGAAATTCATTGGCCCGGACGACCGGAACAAAAACCTGATGCGCGCCGCCCAACGACGAAGTAGCCGTGGCATCGCCATAACCCACCTTGTACATCCGGTCCACCAGATATCCGGTTTGTTGAAATTCAATGGAAACGAAGAAGGCGGCCGAAGCATTGATGCGACGAACTTCGGTGCAGGCGGTATCGTTTCCGCACGCAGTAATCTGACTGGTCCAGAAATCCAGACCTGATTGATCCGCTTCGCGATTCAGGAAATCGTGATAGTGCATTCGCACAAACATGCCGGCATCGTCGATGATATTCGTCGGTGGTTCTGTCGCGTCGTCGGCGATAGTGACCGACATGCTGGCCGTCGCTCCTAAAGCAGCTCCGCCCGTCGGACTCGACAGCGTCAGCGTGATGTTTTCCAAACCGCTTGCATTCGCGCCCGGCGTATAAGTCAGAGTACCAGCCGAATCCACCGCCGGGGCCACCGCGAAAAGGAACGCGTTGGTATTGCCCGTCACTTGAAATGTCAGAGCCTGTGCCGATTCATCTGCCGGCCCTGGTGAGATTGCCGTCGCCCAGTTCGCGACTGTTTGCGTGCTGGCGTCCTCATTAACAATTTGATCCGCTCCCCTGGTAAATGACGGTGCATCATTCGCCGGATTTACGGTTAGCACGAAGGTCTTACTTTCAGATCCAGCAGTTCGATTCACGGTCACCGTGATGTCGGTAGTTCCATTGAGATTTCCATTCAGATTCGTTGCGGGATTGATTGTGACGATCCCGGTCGAGCCGGTAATTGCGACACTGAGATGCGCAACGTCATTCGGCACCAGTGTCGCATTGCTCGAGGTCGCCGTCACCGAGGTGATCGTGCTGGTATCACCACCATCGAAGGTGACCAAAAGCTGCGTATCTTCATTGGTGCTGGTATCGGCGAGATTGGCGAGCGGCGTCTGCATTTCGTAGGCGCCGATATCAACGGTCGCCGTCGTGTCAACATCGGGTCCGTCAACCTGCCGGCTGAAACCTGTGCCCCGCCCGTCCGTCGTTTGTTGTGAAATGAATGAATC
>DASWQK010000234.1:0-4759 GCA_036403735.1 Pyrinomonadaceae bacterium | reverse complement strand
ACGGCGAGAACAGCGCGTTCTATGGCAGCTTTGCTTTCTGATGATCCAAGGCGTTTGGATCTCACGGCCCCCGACTTTGTTTGATTGATTCGGACGCTTGCCCTTCAGCGTTCACTGGCGAGTGCGTGCAAGACCCCCCTGGTTTTGATCGTTTCTGCGTACGGAGGGATCTTGAAAAAAATAGTCCACGCGTTAGCGATTATATTTGTTTGTCTCCCTGTCCGCGTGGTTGCCCAGTCCACTTATACAATTAGCGGCGAATTGCGCGATGACGCCGGACAGCTTTTTTCCAGCGGCAATGTATGCGCCCTGCAACCCGTGGCCCGCGGGCTCAACGTGCGCGACAAGGTCTGCGTCGAGTCAGACGCCCAGGGCAAATTCGTAATCAGCATAGCCCAGGCCGGTACTTATCAAGTCGTGGCTGACAAGTTGTCCGCCGGCTATATGCCCACGTATTTTCCCTTCTATAAAGATCCCAAAGCCATCAACCCCGAAGTCAGGCTGAGCCCTGGTAATCCGACCGCAAATGTTTCCGTCAAGCTTGAGCCGCAAAGCGGGCTCATCACCGGCAAGGTGATTGACGAAGCGACGGATCGACGCGTGCCCAATTTCGTTGTCTGGACCTGGCAAGCTCGCGATCCTAATGCGCGCACTCATCAAGTCGTCAACGGCCAGTCGGGAATGTTCAGAATATTCGCCCCCAACGAGCCTTTCAGGATGCGCGTAGAAGCGGACGGCTATGAAGATTGGGTGATGGGCGGTGGCGTCCTGGTTTCGCTGGCAGGAGCAAAGAAAGGACCCGGATCCTTGCTGGTGCGGTCTGGCAACAAAACGGAATTTGCGATCTATCTCAAGCCAAAGAATCCGCCGCCAATCGATCCGGCGACGGGTGCGACCCGCCTGCCGGCGCCGATTCAGCTGACGCCCGTGGACAATCAGGTCTTTGATGTCTTTCCGCGCAATACCAAACTCGAATGGAATCCGGTCGCGGGCGCTTTGTCGTACGCAGTTGAGGTTGAAGCATGTTGGAGCCCTTCCGCAGAAGAGAAAAAGCGGCTTCCGGATGACGGAGAGTGCACCAATCCTTCTTCTTTCGAAGAGAAATACGGCCTGCATGAGACGGCGTACGAATTCATCTTCAAAGGCGCGCAGCCCGGTCGTTGGCGCGTCTGGGCCGTAGATCAGAACCACAAACCGGGAGTTAAGAGCCCCTGGAGAACCTTCACCTACCTCAAATAATTTTCAAAGGTGTGCATGGAACTTGAACCCTATCTGGTTTTGCCCGGCGAAGGCGTAGCGGGCTTCGACGCCTCGGTCAAAGCTTCGCGCGATTCAACCGGCGGCAATCTAAGCTTGATTGAGTCGCACACGAGAGGTGGCGCGCCATGGCACATTCATACGCGAGAGGACGAATACTTTTACGTGATCGAAGGAACGATTGTCGTTCACGTCGGCGAAGAAACATACCAGGCGCCACCGGGTTCGTTTGTCTTCCTGCCGCGCGGCATTCCGCATGCGTGGGACGTTAGCGGTGACGGCGTGGCGACCCTCCTGATGATCACGGTCCCCGCGATGCTGGAAAAATTCCTCAAAGAGTTTCACGCCGCTTCGACTAGAGAAGATCGCGATAACGTCGCAGCGAAATATGGAGTCGAGTTTCTCTGGGAACGGTCGTGATACCGGGTTTTCTGATGGCCGCAGAAAATCATTGGCGCGTCACATCGACGAGCAGGCATAGATCAAAACATAGTTGTCGTAAACGCTCTTTTTTGCATCTCAATATCCACTACTCGATACCATGGATTCTCGTCGCCTGACTCTTTCGACCGTTTTGTTTGCGATCATGTTTTGTGTGGCCGCAGCGCATAGTGGCGCCCAAACGCCAACGCCCCTACCGTCCCCAACGCCCAATCTCAGCGAGTCGCAGGAAAAAGTCAGAGTGTTTACCGAAGAAGTGGTCATTCCGGTCACCGCGTATGACGACAGCGGACACCTGAGCGCCGCGCTTGAACCGCAAGACATCCTGGTGTTTGAGGATGACGTGCGGCAAACAGTGAGAAGTGTGCGCCGCATTCCGGCGAACGTCTTGCTGTTGTTGGATACCGGCGGCGATTTGAATCCGGCAATGAGTGTGAGCACGACCAAAGACATAGCCACGCGGCTGGTTTCAACTCTGCGAACCGGCGATCGCGTGGCGGCGATGCAATTCAGCAACCATCTCGAACTCGTTAGCGACTGGACGACCGATAGAGAGCAGGTGATTCGAGCTCTCAAGACCAAACTGATTTCGGGCAAGCGGCCGCAGTTGATAAAAGCGTTGTTGGCAGCAGCCACGCAATTAAAGGAAGTGCCGCCCGGCACGCGTCACATAGTGCTAATTACAGATGGCGTTGACTCGTCAGCGGATGCGGCGGCGCTGAATGATGCGATCAGGCAACTGCTTGATGCCAACGTTACTGTACATGTGATCGGATACGGCGCGTTGGGCCGTAAGAAGATCGATAAGCAGAATCCGTTGGTGAAGATAACGAATAAGAGAAGAAGAAACGCCGCGGAACTCGCCGAGGACATTATGGATCCGGTGGGAGCAGCCAGGCGCGAAATAAATCGCCGGAAGAAGATTTACGTGATCGTCGATACTGATTTCGGTATGCGCAAAAAGCATAATGCGTACGAAGACGCGACGCGGGAGGCCGAAGTTTGGTTGCGAGGACTGGCGGAAGAGACAGGTGGTCTCGCATTCGTACCAGGGTCTGCTAAAGAGATGGCTCCGCAAGCTGACGAAATAGCGCGCGCGATCGACAGTCAATACGTCGTGACCTATACGCCGAAACGGCCGTTGGCAGAGGCGACGGTCGAAGAGTATCGCCGCATCAATGTTGCCGCCGGCGTGATTGGATTGCACGTACACGCGCGACGCGGATATGTGGCCCGCGCGCAGTGAAACGCTTCAGCCCGATCAAAGTCCCGTAGGGACACAATATTTATAGCTGGTGATTCGTCCTTTCTTAATTCTAAGCCCCGCCAGGGGCGACACATTTCGCTCCTAACGGAGCTATGTTCCCAAACAAGAATCGTGTGCTATAAACATTCGGCTGCTAACGGAGCCGAGACCACGCTAATTCCCTGGCTTGGCAAATCAAGCGATCCAAACTCGCCCGCCGCCCTTACGTCAAAACTGGGTTTCAATTTATTCACTACTAAGGGATTAGAACCGGGTTTTTGGGAATCGATTTCCAAGGCGTTTCAAGGTGAAGGGGTAAATGAACTTATTAAGATGCTGGGAGCCATCCTTTTGACGATCCTCCTTATTATGCTCGGCTTGAAGGCGGGAAAGCCTTAAAGAGCGCCGAATATATGCCATAATCGCCGCCAATCATGATCAGACCCTTCCGTGGTGTTCATCCGCAAATTCACGAATCCGCGTTCATAGCTGACAGCGCGCAAATCATTGGCGACGTGCACATCGGCGAGCAGGCGTCCGTTTGGTTCGGCACGGTCGTGCGCGGCGACATGTTTTATATACGCATCGGCGATCGCACGAACGTGCAGGACAACTGCGTGCTGCACACACGCACGGGCGAGAAGCCGACGATTCTTGAAGAAGAAGTCACTATCGGTCACAGCGTGACGCTGCACGGCTGCTACATCGAACATCAATCGCTAATCGGAATTGGATCGATTGTCCTGGATGATGTGCGGGTAGGTGCGCAATCGCTGGTCGCTGCCGGCTCGCTCATTTCGCCGGGCACAATCATTCCGCCGAGATCACTCGTGATGGGAATGCCGGCGCGTGTGAAGCGGCCGTTGACCGATGAAGAAGTCGCGGGACTCGATCGATATTGGCGGAACTATGTCGAGTACTCGGCGATTTATTTAGAAGAAGAGAAATAGAGGCTGGATCGTTTAGAGGCGGCCTACCGCCCGTCACAGTCAGCGGCAAACAAAAGACAGGGCGGGCAGTAGCCCGCCTCTAAACGATCGTCATTACTCTTGAAGATGGATCATGCTCGCGTGTCCGCGGCAGGTTGTTCAGTCGCAGGCGGCGGCAGCAGGTCGCTCTTGTATCCGCACTCTTCATCCGCACAACGGCGCGTCGTGCCCTTCTTCGTGGTCTTCTCCAGCAGAAAGGGCTTGCCGCATTGCGGACATTTTTCCAGGACCGGCTTGTCCCAAAAAACCGTGTCGCACTTCGGATAATTCGCGCAGCCATAGAAGACTTTTCCGCGGCGTGATTTCTTTACTACGATTTCTCCGCCACAGCCGGGGCGCGGGCATTTCACCCCGATGGTTTCCTGCTTGATGTATTTGCACTTCGGATAATTCGAGCAGGAAATGAATTCGCCGAATCGGCCCTGACGCTTCACCAGTTGAGCGTCGTCCAGGGGACACTTCTCATCAATCGGGACGGGCGGTGCGGTGATCCGGCCGCTCTTCGAAATTCTGCGAATGTTCTTGCATTCGGGATAGCCGGAGCAACCATAGAAGGGGCCAAAGCGGCCGCGCTTCATTTGCATCTGCTTGCCGCAAAGTTCACACGCCTCGATTTCTTCTTCGCCTTCGGCCGAAGCTTCAGACGAAGTTCCGCCATCGGCGGCCACCGGTTCGGCATCGCGCGTGGCGCCGCAGCTGTTGCACTTCAGATATTTTCCGAAGCGGCCCAGCTTCTGGACCATCCCCGGGGTGTTGCACTTCAAACAAACTTCTTCAGTCGGAGTTTCTTTCTCCTTGATATCTTTCGAGTACTTCTGAAACTTCG
>DASWQK010000233.1:0-7960 GCA_036403735.1 Pyrinomonadaceae bacterium | reverse complement strand
ACGCAGACGATTTCAGCCTGGGTGAAGTGGCGGCTGGCGGCCAGCGCCGGGCTCATCGGTCTCTTTTTTATTCCATCCGTCTTCGCTGCGATTTTGAATGAGATGTTAGCAACGCGTTGGGGAAACCTCTTGAGTCTTGGCTCGCTGATTAAGAATGTTTGGGCGGGACTATTCGGCACGTTCGTGCAACAGGCGGGGCAGGTGCGAGAGATGCGCCGGGGTGTAGTCATCGAAACGGCAATGGTAGAACCGCCGCTGTGGGCGTCATGGCTGATTCTGTTTCTGATCTGCGCGCTTTGCCTTTGGCTGCTGTCGCGCAAGGTCAAAGCGTATGAAGTAGTGAAGTGATTGTTTAGAGGCGGGCTACCGCCCGCCCCACGTGCCGAAGAAAAACGGCGGGCAGTAGCCCCGCTCTAAACGTGCGTAGTTAGTCTTATGAGTGCCTCGTCTGAACAACTGATTGTCTTCGACAACGTCTCGAAGTTTTACGGCGAGATACTCGGCGTGAATCGAGTGAGCCTCGATATCCCTGCGGGCATCACCAGTCTCGTTGGTCCGAACGGAGCGGGGAAGACGACATTGATGAATTTGATGGCGGGATTGCTGCGCCCGACCCGGGGAAGTGTGAGCGTGCTTGGCATTCCGACAGACCAGCCGGACAGATTGTTTCGTAAACTCGGATACTGTTCCCAATTCGATTCGTTTCCGCGAGGACTGACGGGTCGCGAGTTCATTCGCTCATTCCTGCTGGTCTCAGGCTTTACTACAAAACAAGCCGATGAGTTGACAGAGAAAGCCCTCGAGCGCGTCGACCTGTTGCCGGCCGGTGATCGAAAACTTGGTGCGTACAGCAAAGGCATGCGGCAGCGCGCTCGACTGGCGCAAGCCATTGCGCATCAACCTTCAGTTTTGATTTTGGACGAGCCGCTTAACGGTCTCGATCCGATGGTGCGCGCGGAAACGATCGCGCTCTTCAAACAGCTCGCCACCGACGGCCTGCACTTGATCATCTCGAGTCACATCCTGCACGAAGTCGACATGATGTCGGACCGCGTGGTGTTACTCAACAACGGTTACGTGGTTGCGGAAGGCGCGATCCAGGGCGTGCGCGACGAGATGGACGTCGAACATCCGGTGCAGGTTCTGATTCGTTGTAATCATCCTGCGGTGCTGGCATCGCGAATTTTTCAATGCACGGATGTCATCGAAGCACGAGTTCATGATGATCGTCAGGGGTTGTTTGTAAAGATCCGAAACCCGGATCAGTTTTATCTGGCGCTCAACGACGTGGTGGCTGAAGGCCACGTCGAAGTCGAATCAATCGTGCCGGTTGACGATGATCTGAGCGCGGTTTACGAGTACTTGATCGGAGCGCAGTAAGACCCCGTTTAGAGCGTGGACTTGTCCGCGCCAGCGGCACAAGTGCCGCTTCTAAACGAATTGGAAAAATAGGTTATGAGTTCAACCGCTGAATCAATTCAAACGAATGGCTCGATAGCGGCCGGCCCCGGTTTGTCGCTGTGGCTGCGGCAAATCGGCGCCATTATGCGGCTTGATCTGAAGAAGAATTTCTTCGGCAAGCGCTCGCTCCTGGTTTACCTCCTGGCCGCAATGCCGATCGGTCTACTGGTGTTAGTCGAGATAGTCAATCCGCTGGGCCGCACTTCGAATCAGCTCTTCAGCATCTACTCGATTTTTTACAACTCGATGATCCTGCGCACCGTCATCTTTTTTGGTTGCGCCTGGATCTTCATGAACTTGTTCCGCGGTGAGCTTGTCGATCGCAGCCTGCATTATTATTTTTTGTCGGCCGTGCGACGCGAAGTGCTGGTCGCCGGAAAATATCTGTCAGGGTTGTTAACTTCGATTGTCTTATTCACGACCGTAACTGTTGTTTGCATGCTCCTGGTTTTTTTCTCGCATTACTATGCAGAGAGTTCGCGTTTGTTCCTTGACGGGCCGGGCATGAACCAACTCTTTTGGTACGTCACGATTACGATGCTGGCCTGCGTTGGTTACGGCGCTTTCTTTCTGGTGGTGGGATTGTTCTTTCGCAATCCAATCATCCCCGCGCTGGTACTCTACGGTTGGGAGTGGATCAACTTTCTGCTGCCGCCGCTGCTGAAAAAGATCAGCGTCATCCATTACTTGAATTCATTGGTTCCGGTTCCGGTTTCGGAGGGACCATTCGCAGTCGTAGCCGAACCGACCCCCGCCTGGATCTCAATTCCCGGGTTATTGATCGTCACGGCGTTGGTGTTGTTTCTCGCGGCCACACGCATCCGGCGAATGGAAGTTAGATACGGCAGAGATTGAACGGTTCTTGTCTTTGCTCCGTTAGGAGCGAGATATTTATAGTTGCCAAGCCCCTATAATTGCTGCTCCCTCGGAGTCTTTCGTAATCAGCTTCTTCTATAAACATCTCGTGCCTAGCGGCACGAAGAAGTTGTCCCAACCTTATGGTCCAAAGCGTCTTCGATACTCGCTCGACGACAGAAATGCTTTCACCATCTCTGCTGAGATGAAGTTGCCGTTGAAGCTGTTCAGCTTGTTCAGCCAGAAGTTATACCCCGCGAAATCGCGCGTCGCTTCCGGCGCATCATTCGGGTTCCTTCTCAAATAACCGAAGTACTGCATCAGGACAAACGCGCGGTTGAATTCCTGCTGGGCCAACGTCGCATTTTCAGCCACGCGTCGTAGCGCGCGAGCCCGCGCGGTGGTGTCCGCGGTATTTGTCGCGGCGCCGAATTCCGCGATCGCTGCTGCACGATCGCTGCTCAATGGTGTGACGCCCGCGTTAGCAAATAACGCGTCGACAAAAGAGGCAGGCACGGTTGACGTTGGAAAAGTCGAAGTGAATTGCGTCCGTTGCACGAAGGCATTCGCGTAAGCTTGCTTGTTGTTTTCCATGACCGTCTGCCAGCCGGTTTGGCCTACTATGACGCCCTGTCCGATCTGCTGCGCGTCCGGCAGGAAGTCGCTAAACCTCACCGGCACGGGCGCACCAGCTAAATTCCCGAACGCCGATTTGTAAAATCGATAGACGAGATAGCCGCTTTCCTGGAATTCAGTCGATAAGAAGAAAGCGCCGGAAGTGTTCACTCGATTAGCCTCGATGCAGGTTGCGTCAGTGCCGCATCGAGTGATTTGGCTGTCCCAAAAAGACAGGCCCGGCGAGTCCGCTTCACGATTGAGAAAATCGCGATAATGCTGGACGACGAAAGTGTTCGCGTCATCAATTGCGTTGGTCGTGATCGAGCTGGTGTCGCCGAATACGGTGAACTTAAAAGCCGGACTAACGGCCATTCCGCCCGCGGCGTTCGCATCTTTCACAAACCATCTCCCGAAAAACGTCGAGCCGACTAAAGCTGAATTTGCGGGCACCAATAAACTCGCCGAACCAGACCCCTGGCCGGCGCCGCTGCCTGACAGCGTCAGGCTGATGCGCGCGAATGATGCAGTCGCGGGAATGGCTGGGCCAGTTCCGGGATCGTTGCCGTCGATGACGAGCACGGCTTGCGCTCCGCCCAATGCATTGGAAACGCCGAGAGTGAAACTCGGGTTCCCCACGATTGGTGGTTCGATCGCAGTCGCCTGGGGAATGTTTCCGCCGGCTCCCTGGGTGCCCGCGCCGGTGATTTGCGGAACGCGATTCGATTCGCTGTAAAGCGTTGGTCGATCGAATGGCGCTGTGCCGGCGGCGACTCGCGGATCACTCAAAGCATTTCTGAGAAATGCCACGAGATCGGACTGCTGCTGCGCGTTCAGGCCCAGCGGCCGGATCAAATTGTGATCGATGTTGGGTGCATTGAAGTCGCCGCCGCGATTATAGAAGGCCACCACTTCTTCGAGTGTCTGAAAATGACCGTCGTGAAAATAGGGGCCACGCAAGCCAACATTGCGCAGGATCGGGGTGCGAAACTCGCCGATGTTGTTCGCGTTGCCGGTCACCTGGAAGCGCCCGGTGTCTTCGGTCTGGGGGCGTACGCCAATGTTATGAAAGCCATTGTCGCTGAACAGATTGCCGGCGTGACAGACATTGCAGCCTCTCGTATTGAAGATGCCCTGGCCGCGGTTCTCGGCAGCGCCCAGCGGCGCAATCTGCTGCACGCTCAGATCAAACGCAGTGCGATCTGAATAGAGTGTTCGTTCGAAGGTCGCAATTGCTTCGGCGATGCGCACGGGAGTTACATCCGAAGTTCCAAACGCTTCCTGAAACAATTCAGGATAGCTGCGGCCGCCGATCCAGTCGCGCAGACCAGCCGGCACCGAAGGCGAGAGCGCTAACGGACTTGAATTGGCAACCCGCGCAGCGACATCGACCCAGGTGCGATTTGCATTCGCCATTTCTGTTGAGCTCACCGGTGGGCCAAGCACCTGACTTTCGAGCGCGCCACCGATAGGCAACACAACCGCGCCGCCGATCGGATCAGTGAACGTCCCGCTGGCTCTGCCATCCCAAAACAACACCGGTGAGAATCCGGCATCGATGTACGAGCGTGACTTACGCCCGGTTACTTGCTCGTGAAAGCCATAGACTGGCGATAGCGAATACGTTCCGTCGCTGTTGTTGCTGATCACCCCGGGCGAAGCGAAAACATCGTCGGCAGTTCCAAAGACTCCGTCGGCGCCTGGATTCGCCGATCGCGCGTTCCCGACGATTGCTCGCGCATCTGATCCGCCGTTCGCAGCGAAGTGACAGGTTCCACAAGCAACCGTTCGTGTCGACGATAACTGTTCGTCCCAGAAAAGCGTCTTACCCAGGTAAGCTTTGGTGGCCGTGACCAAATTGCCGCTCGGTTGTGGCGGAGGATTAAGCGGAGGGACCGGTCCATTGATCACCCCGTTTGCGCGCGTACCTTGATCGGCTGTGCCCAGGGGGCTGACGATCGATCCGTTTTCCGCCCGGACCCAGTAGAAAAGAGTTTGGCCCGCGGCGCCGGTCGTATCAAAGAAGGTTCCTTCCGACGTCGTGCCGAGGGCCGTCGCCGTTCCGGGATCGCTGGTCGTGTTGCGAAAGACGCGATAGAGCGTCGCCCCGCGCACGGCGTCCCAGCTAATTCCTACCTTCGTTGAGTAGGCATTGTCGGACGCGTTGACCTCAGCCGGCGCCAACAACGATGTCGTTTGACCCTGGGTACTAGAGCCGGTAAGCAAACGGTTGGCGAAAACAAGTATTGATACGAGTAACAGCAGCCCAATGATTGATAGCTTGATCGTCGTGCGCATAGTTTGTCCTTCCTTATCCGAGGAAGCATCGGGAAACTATCTGGTCAAACAACTTTCGAGGCCGTTCGGGATTGAACCGGCATTGATTACGGTTCGTATTCAGATTATTAGTCGCTGGTCACGGTGAATTGTATGACTGTGGCAAAAAAGTTTTGCGGCCCGGACGCGCGTTTGAAATTTGTATGTGCCAACTGGGCATTCTGTTATGCTCACCGGGCAACGGCACCCTTGCCGGAGGTTCAAACATGAAATTCAATTCCCTCTACGGCGCTCTGCGCCTCTCCCGCTTCGTCTCGACAGTGTTGTTGCTTGCGCTGTTTGTTGCTCCGCTGGCGGCGCAACAGCCAACGCCACCGAAGTCGCCGGCCCAAACCGCGGCCCGCACTGAAGCTCCAACATTCGACAATTTACTTTCACCTGACACTTATAAACTTTACGGTGAGGTCAGAAATGTCGGCCAACTGTTGAGTAACGGTGGCGCCGGCGAAATTGTCGATCCGATTGTGAAGCTCGCCGATCCCGGACCTCAATTCAAAGCCATAATCAGTTTCCTGAAAAAGAATTCTGAGAGCTTAGCTTCGTCGCGAATGATGTTTGCGAGCTGGGCCGTGCGCACCGATGTGCCGACGATTTTTGTGGCGATCGAATTTCAAAATGAAGAGGACGCCACGAAGTTCGCCCCCAAGCTGGAAACATTCCTGCCGACAGTGCTGCCACCCGTGCCGGTGACACCCGAGCCCACGCCGGAGAGTCAAACCAAACCCGATAACGCAGCAAGACCGGGAACGACTCCGAAGCCGGGCACTGCAATAGCAACAGATATACCGAGCATCCGTCAGTCTCCGCGGACCGGCGCTTCGCCGCAGGTCGCAGAGCGTTTGCCTTTCGTGATTACGCACGCGGGCAATCTGGTTTGCATCACCGACAAGAGCTTCAAGTTTTCAAAACTTCGACCGGCGGAAAGCAAACCTCTCTTTCAGGATCAAAACTTTCGCATTGCGCGCGATCAGTTTTCATCTGAACCGATCTTCTTTTTCTTCAACGTCGCGCTCGAAGAACAGAACAAGCCAAAACAAATTGCCGCGGAGCGGAAAGCCGAAGCGCAAGCCGAAGCCGATCGCGCGCGTCTGGAAGAAGAAGCCCGCCCGGCACAGACACCCGAGGCAACGCCGAACGCGACGCCGGACGCGACTCCGGAAGAAGCGCCGCCGACTCGGATTGGCGTACTTACAGTCGGACCGCCTTCTTCTCCCACGCCAACGCCGACGAAAGAAGAGCAGGCTCAGCGGATCGCATCGTCACAAATCGGCGGCATGCTGGACGCGATCGGATACGGCGAGCCACAGTGGCCGGAAGCAGTCGGCCTGGCGGTGGCGCTTGAAGGCAATCAATACGTGCTGCGCGCAATCATGATTGATAAGCCTGAGGCGAAAAAACTTCCGCTTCCATTTGTTCCGCAATTGGTTTCGGGCGCGCCTTTCAATTCAGACGCGGCCTCGGTCCTGCCGGATGACACTGAGGTTTTCGTCAGCGCCTCAATCGATCTGAGACAGACCTACGAAGGGATGCGAAAGGCAGGGGACGTCAAAGCTAAAGCGGATGCCGGCCCGCGATCACGCACCTACGAAAATGGTGTACTGGTAGCACAAGGCACCTCAAGAGAGCCCGCGCCCGATCCTTTCGCTGAATTCGAGAAGAAAGCCAAATTCAATATCAAAGACGATTTGTTGCCGGCGCTGGGTAATGAAGTCGCGCTCGCTGGTTCACTGAAGACCTTGCAGAGCGCCGGCGGCATGAATCTTGGAATAAAATCTCCGTCTCCTTCTCCATCCGAATCGAGTAAAGACGATCCAAATAAGAAGCAACCCGAAGTGCTGCCGATACTCTTGATCGAGGTCAAAGATCGCGACGCAGCGCGTGCACTGATGCCGAAGGTGCTCAACGGCCTGGGAATCGGAGAAGCAAACCTGATCGCCCAGACAGAGAAGCGCGACGATACCGAGATGGTCAACTATGCCGGGGTCTTTGCTTACGGCTTCGTCGGAAACTTTCTGGTGATCTCTGAAGCGTCGGCCGTGCGTCGTGTCGTTGATGCATACGTCAATCATCAGACACTTTCGTCGAACACTGTTTTTCGAAACTCGCGGCGGTGGGAATCGAATCGCGGCGTTGGCCAAATATACGTTTCGCCGGCTTTGATGGAAGGTTATCAGGATGGACTTCGCAAAACGTCGGCCACCATGGACGCGGCGTTGCGCGACTTTCTGCTTGGTCTAAATCCAAATGCTGAGGCGATCACCTATTCGCTTTCGAACGACGGACTGGGAACACAACATGAATTGCACCTGCCTAAAAACCTGATCCTGATGACTGTCGCGGGAGTCTCTTCCGCGATAAAGAACCCGCCGCCCGAACAGAACGAGATGATCGCAATTGGCATGTTGCAGTATTTCGCCACTCAGGAAACCGCTTACAAGGCCGGCGCCGGCAAAGGTAACTACGGCTCGGTGCAGCAATTGGTGGACGCGAAGATGTATCCTCTGGAGGCGTTCGATAAGTATGGCTACAAAATCGACGCCACCGTAATGGGGGATCAGTTCGAAGCAGTAGCGTTGCCAAAGGAATACGGCAAGACGGGCAAGCGTTCGTTCTTTATAGATAAGAGCGGCGTCGTTCGGGGTGATGATCACGGTGGGGCTCCGGCGTCGGTGGCGGACAAGCCGGTACAGCA
>DASWQK010000232.1:0-3742 GCA_036403735.1 Pyrinomonadaceae bacterium | reverse complement strand
CCGTGAGTATTCGAATAGGTGCGAATCAGATCGATAGTTCGAGTCGAAATGTCGAATGTTATGTGGTTAAGCTCAAATTTACTGAGATAGCTTTCGACTATTCGTTTTTCGCGAGTTGATTTTGAACCTTGTAAGCATTCGACATAAATGACAGTACAAACTGCGGCATCTAGAGTTTCGATAAAGTCTTTGACGTCTTTGTCGCCTGTGAAAATTCGTGAGAGTACATTGGTGTCAATAAGAAATTCAGCCATGCCGGCGATTTCCTTGTCGAAGCTGCCGAGCAATTTCGTCGGGCGTTTCTTCGCGATTCGCCCAAACGCTCAGGACTTCGTCGTCCGTTACAACCTCTTGCGGCGGGCCGACAGTTTGTCTTTCAAGCTTTTCCAGCTTCTCGATTACATCCGCGCCAGCTTTAGCATCCGTGATGCGGAAACGGCGCCTGACTTCGAAAGGCAATTCAATAATAACTTCTCCCATGGCGCTGATCTCCTTCCAGATTTTGAATTGTATCACACGAGTTACGCGCTGGTTGGACGTCGATTGATTAGGGGCACAATCAAGCAATGAATCTTTCTGAGCCATTTATTCGCCGGCCCGTAATGACCGCAGTGCTGACGCTGTCAGTAATTCTGTTCGGCATTCTTGCTTACATTCAATTGCCGGTGAACGATCTGCCGGCCGTCGATTATCCGGTCATTCAAGTCACCGTCGGTTATCCCGGGGCGAGTCCCGACACCATCGCGAACAATATCGCTACGCCGCTCGAGCGGCAGTTCATGCAGATCAACGGGCTCGAGGTGGTGACTTCCAAGAGCACGCAGGGCGTCGCGACTTTTACGCTTCAATTCGCGCTCGAAAAAAATATTGACGCCGCGGCCACGGATGTCCAGACCGCGATCTCGCAAGCAGCCGGTAGCTTGCCTGCCGATCTGCCTTCGCCGCCGACTTATTCGAAAAGCAATCCCAACGACCAGCCGATCATGTATATCGCTTTGACCAGCGATTCAGTCACTTCGGGACAGCTCTACGATTACGCGAGCACACAGGTGGGCCAACGCATCAGCATCCTGCCTGGCGTCTCGCGCGTAAATGTCTTCGGCACTAAGTCAGCTATTCGCATCAAGGCCAATCCTTCGGCGATGTGGGCGCGAGGAATTACGATTGACGACCTCAGCGCCGCGATCAAAAACGGGACCAGCTACACGGGCGCGGGCCAACTGGACAGTAGTTCAGGCACGGCCATCCTGCGCCCGCAGGGACAACTGGAAACAGCCGATCAATTCAGCAACTTGATTGTCGGTGGTAACGGCAACGCTCCCGTTTATCTGCGCGACGTGGCCACGGTCAAGGATTCCGTTCAGGACGAACGCATCAACATGCGGTTCTGGGTGCGCGGCTATGAAGTCCCGTCCGCCACGGTAATCGTGGCAGTCAATCGTCGCGCGGGCGCCAACGCGGTGGAAGTTTCCAAAAGTATCCGCGAAGTCCTGCCGATGATCGGTAACGAGTTGCCGGGCTCGATTCGCATAACTCCGATTTACGATCGATCGCTCAGCATCGTGCATTCGGTCGTCGACGTTGAGACGACTCTGGCGATCGCCTTTGTGCTGGTGGTAATCGTGATCTTCGCATTTCTGGGGCGCGCGACTGACACGCTCATCCCGACGGTCGCGCTGCCCTTGTCGCTGCTGATTACCTTTGTCGCGATGCGCGCGCTTGGTTACAGCCTCGACAATCTTTCTTTGATGGCCCTGACACTGGCGATCGGATTTCTGGTCGATGACGCGATCGTTTTTCTGGAAAATACCGTGCGCCGCATGGAACGTGGCGAACAGCCTTTCGAAGCAGCCATCAACAGCGCTCGAGAGATCAGTTTCACGATCATGTCGATGACGATCTCACTGGCGGCAGTGTTCATTCCGCTGGTGTTTATGACGGGCCTGGTGGGTCGCATCTTTCGTGAATTCGCAATCACCATTGTGATTGCGATCTTCGCTTCGGGTTTGGTGTCGCTGACGCTAACCCCGCTGATGTGCGCGCGGCTTTTGAAAGCGCGCGGTCATGGCGTGAAGCAAACCTGGGTCGAGCGAGTGATTGGTGGTATTGAAAAGCGTGTGCTGTGGGTCTACGGCGGATCGCTCTGGTGGTTTCTGCGGCATCGTTGGATCTCGCCAATTATTTGGGTCGTCTGCCTCGCCGGAACGATCGTACTATTCATTCTCGTGCCTAAGGCCTTTCTGCCGGCCGGCGACAGCAGCGTCATCTTTGGCGCGTTTATCGCGCGCGAAGGATCGTCACCCGATCAGATGCATGCCTTACAGGATCGCGTCGATAAGATGCTGCATGAAGATCCAAATGTAATCACCGATTTTACGCTGACCGGAGCCACCGGATTTCTGTCCGCAAATCAGGGGATCACTTTCACCTTTATCAATCCACCGGAACAGCGCGCGCCGATTCAAGTCGTTGCAGGCCAGATGATGGGAAAGCTGAATTCGATTCCGGGCGTCTTCACCTTCCTGCAACCGTTTCCGGTCCTGCAAATCAGCACCGGCGTCACCGCCCAGCAACAAGGACAGTACGCCTACGCAGTCTCAGGCGTGAACGGGCCGCAAGTTTATGAGGTTGGTCAGAAGCTTTTGGCCAAGCTAATGCAATACCCGGGCTTTCAATCGGTCTCGTCCGACTATTACGCCAACACGCCGAACCTGAACATCGATTTGCGGCGCGATCAGGCGAAGACTTATGGCGTTTCCGAAACACGCATTCTGACTCTGCTGCGCAACGCTTACTCGCAGAACTTTGTTTATCTGATCAAGAAGCCTACCGATCAATATCAGGTGATTCTGGAAGTCGAGGATTCAGCACGTGCCAACGCTACTGATCTTTCGAAACTATATATTCGTTCCGACAACGGACAGCGCCTGGTGCCGCTCGGCGAACTGGTTACCTGGAAACAAACTTTGGGACCTCAGGCCGTGAATCACCTGAATCAATTCACCGCCATGACGTTCTTCTTCAATTTGAAGCCGGGCGTGGCTCTGGGCGATGCGACCAATTACATTCAGAAGAGCGCGGCTGAGATTGTTCCGTCCACGATTCGCGGAGAGTTGCAGGGCGAAGCGCAAACCTTCAGCAACACGGTCACCAGTCTGACCATCCTAATGGCCCTCGCGGTCTTTGTGATGTACGTGATCCTGGCGATCCTCTACGAAAGTTATGTGCATCCACTGACGGTGCTTTCGACGCTGCCCACCGCTCTGGTCGGAGGCCTGCTGACACTATTTGTATTTGGACAGGAAGCGTCGCTCTACGCGTTTGTCGGCATGTTCATGCTGATGGGAATCGTAAAAAAGAACGGCATCATGATCGTCGACTTTGCGCGCGCGCGCGTCGATGCGGGCGAAGCGGCCGATAAAGCAATTCACGATGCCAGCATGGATCGCTTCCGTCCGATCCTGATGACGACGCTCGCGGCAATCTTCGGCGCGATGCCGATCGCGCTCGGTTACGGAGCCGACGGTTCGTCGCGGCGGCCACTCGGGTTGGTCGTTGTTGGTGGACTGATCGTCTCGCAATTCATCACGCTCTACATCACGCCGGTCATCTACCTTTATCTCGAACAGTTTCAGGAGAAGGTCCTGGATCGCACCAAGTTCTTTGGTAAACGCCACGTTGAAGTTGCAGCCACAGCAAATCCTTCCGAACCAACTGGTTGAGCAGATGGGCCTCAAAGAAG
>DASWQK010000231.1:0-5889 GCA_036403735.1 Pyrinomonadaceae bacterium | reverse complement strand
AGATCAACGTGCATGCGTTGCCTGATTTGCGTGTCGCTGGGGGACGTTTGGGGGACGGCGTGTCAGATTACGCAGTCCAGAACACAGACTGGTTAATCAGTTGGGAAGTAATCCCGTGCGGCTTCGAACCTCACCGTCGGCACCGATCGAACTTCATAAATTACATCTGACGGTGGCGAAACCCAACAGAGTTTCGATCCGTTGCTATCTTGATTCTCGACGAAATGTTCGAGCAATCACAGGTCGGTCGGCATTTCAAAGTCTCTTCTGTGTCTGCCGAGTGATATCTGTGGGGAATTACCTTAGTTGTGCATTAGTGCGAGCTGCCGTGCGCAACCATGAGAATCTTGAATGTGCCTGGAATTGTTTTCGGCCGTCCAGTTGCTCCGGGTTTCCCTTCTTCAAAGTCCGCCGTGGGCAAGTAAATCTTATGAGTCGTGGGGTCCACTGCCATCGTGCCTGCCCCGGCACCTGTCTTTAACGTTTGGACAATCGCAAATTTTCCCGGCGAGGTCTCGCTGGCCACGGCGAGCGATCCGTCGCGACAGCTGGCGAAAGCCTGGCCGTTGTCGATCTTCGTGGCGTCGACACCGGCACCGATCGGCAGATCGGCCAGCACCTTGCCATCGTCAGTGCTCATCACAATTAGCTTCTGCGGCTTTCGGCAGCCGATAAAAAGACGATGCTTCTTTGCGTCTATCGACATCCCGACCGGCGCTCCGCCTGGAGCTACCGACCAGCGCGCGACGACTTGTCGCGACTTCATGTCAACGACTGCGACTTCATTTTTGTCCACCAGATTGACGTAGACCTTGCCAGCCCCGTCGGACGCGAGGAACTCCGGCTTTCCGCCGAGTGTGATGGGCACATCGAGTTTTCCATTCTCGGGATCGACGTTCGGCTTCAACGTCATAAGGGTTCCGCCATCTCCTGATACAACAAGGACGAGTCCGCTGGCGGGATCGAAGATAATCCCGTCGGCATCGGGCTGAGCCGCTATCGATCCCAGGACGGCGTAAGTTTTGAGATCGAAAATGACGACCGCACCGTCACCGCCGCCATCGCTGATGAATCCGCGTCCGGCGCTGGGAACTAGTGCGACGCCATGCGCTGTCTTCTGACCAGGAATATCAGCAATCGTCTTGCCTGATTCCGAGTCGATCACCATCGTGTGAGTGCTCCTGGTGACGAATAGGCGATGTGTCGCCGAGTCGATGGTGAAGTAATCCCAGCCGCCGGGAACGCCGATCTGAAATGTCTTTACGACCTCCCAATCGGTCTGGGCGTAAACCGGTAGAACGCTGACAAATAAAACGACTGCCACTGCAGTAAGTTTTGTTTTGATCCCGATTCTCATGGACTGTAGTTATCTTTGGAATCCCATTGATGGTTAGTTCGACCTTATGAAGACGCTTGCATTCGGGGAATAGTAGTTGACAATTTCATGACCACATTCCGTTCAAGAAATATCTAACGGCACGTGGCCTTCAACAGCATTACTGTTGCCAAGGGCGCAAAGCCCAGCGTCAAAGCTTTTCGTTTCATAGTTTCTCCGAGGATAGGGTTCGAGCTAAATCGACACGAAACCCATCTTGCTCGAAAAACCATTAGAAAATCCTGAAAAGCGAAGTTTTCAATAGGAGCGTTTCTCATGACTTTCTAAGGGCTTTTCAGGCTAATATTCGATTATGCGTTTGCTCCTGGTCGAGGACGAGAAAAAACTCGCAGCATTTATCAAGAAAGCCCTGGAGAAGAAGTGCGGCCATGCCGTTGATGTGCTGCATGACGGGGAAGAGGGTGTTTTCTACGGCGGCGCGGTCGAGTATGACTTGATCATTTTGGACATCATGTTGCCCCGCAAAGATGGACTCACGGTTTTGCGGGAGCTGCGCGGAGTGGGAGTGAAAGCCCCGATCCTGATGCTCACCGCTAAGGGCACAATCGAGAGCAAGGTCGAAGGTCTCGATAGCGGCTGCGATGACTACTTAACCAAACCTTTCGATCTGAGGGAGCTGGTTTCAAGAGTTAACGCGTTGTTGCGGAGGAATAGCGCCGAGCAGTCCGTCCAACTCGAGGTGGCAGACCTCGTACTCGATCCCATAAAGCGCGTGGCGAAGCGCGGCGACCAAGTGCTCAACTTAACGGCGCGTGAGTTTAGCCTGTTGGAATATTTGATGCGGAAAAAAGGTCACGCCCTTTCACGAAATCAGATCATGAACCATGTATGGTCCGGTGAATTTGAAGGCACTTCTAATATAGTCGACGTTTATATCAAATATCTGCGTAGCAAAGTCGATCAACCCGGCGTGGCCAAGCTGATACACACTGTATGGGGCGTCGGTTACCGTTTGGGAGAGGCTGACGAAACATGATCACTTCTCTAAAAACTCGGATTGCCGTTTGGTACATATCGTTATCCACGCTGGTTCTTGTCGGGCTCGGAGTCGCACTCTACCTGATAACGTTACATAGCCTGATGAACGAGCGCCGGGCCGTGATCGCCCAGGATCTGGAAAGGCTGCCTCAGGTCGCACAGCACTACGGGAACCGCGGAGTAAACCGTCTGCTCGACGAGGCCCAGGAAGAGATCCCGTTAAAGCCGGCGGACGAGTTTGTGCAAATCTTCAACCAGAATGGTGTGAGCGTGGCAACTTCAGCAAATCTGAGAGGCGGAAGTCTACCTTTCCGCCCCGACTTAGCGGGTACCACTTCGTCATTTGCGACCATTTCTACTTCTGGTGACGGAGCGCCGGCGTTGCTTGGCGTCACGCAGATAAGCATTAACAACGAGCCATACTTTGCCGCCATCGCAGCCTCGCTGGGCAATGTTCGCAGCGTGCAAAGGAGGCTGCTAATCACGCTGCTGGTATCGATTCCAATTGCAATCCTGATGTCGCTGGTGGGCGGTGCGGCTCTTGCTCGTCAGGCGATTGGGCCGCTCGATCGCATCACGAATACGGCTCAGCGAATCTCAGCCAAGCACCTGGACGAGCGGATTGAACTGCAGCACGCTGACGTCGAACTGCGACGACTAGCAGATTCTTTCAATCAAATGCTGGAACGGTTGGATCAATCCTTCAAACAGATTCGACAGTTCACGGCTGATGCCTCTCATGAGTTGCGTACGCCGGTGACGATACTGATGGGCGAGACAGAGTTGGCAGTCAATGACCTGCTCGACTATGAAGAATGTAAGGCGGCGCTGAGTAGCCGGAGGGAAGAGCTACAGCGGATGTCCCGAATCGTTGACGACCTTTTAACGCTCTCTCAATCTGACTACGGCGAGCCGACCTTACAACGTAAGCCCCTTGATTTCTCAGACCTGGTGATTGAAGTTTGTGAGCAACAGCGCAATCAAGCAAAAGCAAGAGGAGTTGAATTGGAACTCCCCAGAGCCGTTCCGGTAATGATTGAAGGCGACTCATCCCGCTTGCGGCAAATGATCAGAAATATTTTAGACAATGCGATCAAATACACGCCGACCGGTGGAAAAGTCACCGTTGAATTAGATCGATCGGATGATCACAAATATTTGCTGCGGGTGTCGGACTCGGGGATCGGAATTCCCGAAAACTCGCTGCCTCACATCTTCGATCGATTTTATCGCGTCGATAAGGCCCGGACGAGAGAAGAAGGTGGCAGCGGGCTGGGCCTGAGCATTGTGAAACAGATTGTCGAAGCACACGGTGGAAAGATCGACGTTTTCAGCAAAGTGGGAGCTGGAACGATTGTGACCCTGATGATGACTAACGGTCATTCCCCTAACGCATAATTCAACCGCGCCGACGCGGATTTTGATCCTATCCTCATCTTTTCAGTTTATGCGGACAGCGTCTCCCCGGACATCCCCTGGATATCTCGCCGAGGAGCCAAGCCTCAACATGACCATTCGCATTTCATTCCTGCTGCGTTCCCTAGCTACAGCAGGTCGGTGCGGGTATACGGGGTGCAGCTGGACCGGGCCTTTTAAGTAATGGGTTTCCGAGAATCGCTCGGCCAGTACTTACTCCCAAAATCAAAAGCCGCTGCTTTCAAGGCGGCTCTCGCGGATCGCAAACCGGATAAATCAGATTCGAGAATCCTAGGGGTTACTGCTTGGTAGCACTTACAGCAGCCGCTGCGCTGTTGGTCTGCAACATGTGTTGCGCGTAGTTCTCCACAAACTTCTTCTGACCGCCATGCCCCCAAGAGGTAAAAGTCAAAGCCGAGCATCTCGGCATATACCTGAACGAAGTTCCAGTGGTAATTGTGGAAGCGGTAGATCGCACCCATCACGCCGGTGCGATGACGGCCACCTGCACAATGCACATAAAACTTGCGAGTTGCGGGGTCATCCACGAGTTTCAGGAACTCCTGAATCTGCGTGTCGCTGGGGTCAAAGCAAAAAGACTTCGCGAGCCTCAAAGCATTGGGCATTCAGACCGTGATTGACCTCACCGATGAAACGCCCGAAGAGAAGAGTTATGTCGAAGCACAAGGCATGCGTTATATGAACATTGCGCACTGTTTTAGGCGCACACTCGCCCAGCGACGCGAGATCATGGATCATGTCACGAGAAGAGGACGCTTGCCGTTTGTCTAGAACTCCATCTTGATCTGTGCGGTTATACGGCGATTACCTGCGGAACTCCTATTCCCTTCGCCATAGCCCCCGAGCGTCGCAGTCGATTGGCCGAAAAACGGCGAGCTTAAGTTGCCGACCGGCAGATCATTATTGGTCCGGTTGAATAGATTCTGAGCCTGAACCGAGAGCGTCAGCTTGTAGGGGCTCTCGTCTTTTGCCTTGCCAGAGCCGGCGGCGGGTTTAAAGCCAGTGAACATGTGCCGGATCTCTGTAACGCTCACGGTCTTGCTTATTCGCAGATTGGTTGACGCGAACAGAAATCCTTCGCCGTAGTTGCGCGGGATAATCGTCGCGCCTGGCCCTGGACTGACATCGAAGTTACCCCAACGCGTCACCACCAGATTTGCCTTCGCGGTTGTGGTTGTCGCAAACGACGGACGCTCGGTGAAGAGGGTATCGCCGTTAATGTCTCGACCGATGATGATGTTGAAAGGACGGCCCGAGGAGACAATGAAAAACGGAGCTACTCGAAAGCCCCACGGCGCGCTGAATGAACCTTCGACTGTGAACCGATGGCGCGCGTCGATCGTGGCGCGTCCATATTCATTAGCCAGACTGTAAGTATTTGCGGGAAAGGTCCCGACGCCGTCCGTATCACCGTTAGCGTGACTGAAGGCATACGAAGCGTGCAGGAAGATCTTCTTATTCAAACGATTGTCGATCGTCAGGATTAATTGATTCTGCTTGAAGATTCCGGAGGATTCGTATTCAAAGATATTATTGGTGCTACCGGACGGCCGAATGCCGCTGTTTCTTACCCCTTCAAAGTAAGTGCCCGGCAACGGTGCGTTGATATTGCGGCTCCGCAACTGATGCAGCCCGCGCGTATTGATGTAACCAATCGAGATGGTGGACTTGAAAGGCAGTTGTCGCTCATAGGCGACGGCTGATTGCATTAAATAAGGACTGCGGAGATCGACGGCTTTTATCCTCACCGTTTGTGGGACGGCGAACGCATCAAGCGTCGCCACACTCGGGACATTTGGGTAAATTCCCAGCACCGATGGATCGGTCACTACATATTGCTTTTGGTTGGTTCCATTGAACCGCGTCGCTTGCAGAGTCAAGTTGTCATTAACGCGGTCGTAGAAGATGCCGAACCCTCCACGGAAGACAGACTTGCCGGGTTTGTTTTTCTTCCCATCCGGTGACCAGGCGACGGCGACTCGAGGAGCGAAGTTCAGATTGTTGTTAACGTTGGTCTGTCCCTCATACCGTAGTCCAAAGTTGAGAGTCAGATTCGGCCGAGACTGCCATTGGTCTTG
>DASWQK010000230.1:0-4228 GCA_036403735.1 Pyrinomonadaceae bacterium | reverse complement strand
TCAGGGCTCGGGATTATGTCTTCACTCGCATTAAAAGTTTCCTGGTGACTTCGACGACGCTTTTTTGTTATATACCGCAGAAGTCTTCTACAAAAAAACTCTCAATACCGGGACAGTAGTTATGAATCTCTCGCTCGAAGTCTTGACGACGCTGACATTTCTCATACCTGGCTTTTTGTCCTCCGCCATCTTAGGTGCCCTTGTCGTTCGCGCGAAAAGGATCCGCTCGGGAGGGTAGTGGAAGCACTAATCTTTAGTCTTTCGTACTACGTCCTTGTCACGGCAATAACGCGGGATAGTCCGGTTTTTCTTCGAGTCGAGGGCACCGGAAATGAAAAGATCTATTCAATAAACTTCAATCCTACGTTCACGATTCTGCTGGTCCTTATAGCGCTCATCGCGCCTCTGATGCTCAGCCTGTTTCTTAATAACAGCTGGCATATGCGCTTGTTGCGCTTTCTTCGAATAACTGAGCGGAGCTCGCGAGACACTGTTTGGCTTGACGTTTTCACCGAACAGAAGCGATATATCACGATTAATCTAGTTGATGGTCGCCGTGTCTGGGGTTGGCCCAACTATTACTCAGATAATCGGGACGAAGGGATGATCTACTTGTACGATGCAGCTTGGATAGTTGATAATGAGTATCAAGAAGTTCCTGGACACGGACTGTTTCTAGAAAGAAAAGATCAGATTGACAACATAGAGTTTAGTTCGATTACGGAAAGGAACGCTAGGGAGACAACCGATGCACGAAAGCAAGGAAGCGCGGCAAAGCGAACGACCTCCTGAACCCCGATGGGAAAAAAGAGGTTACAACCCACCACCAGTAAGAAACGTGGTTAAGCCTCCACCATCGCCGGATCCACCGCGACCACCCGTCCAACCAGATAGAAAATAGACTTTTACTCGTTGATGTTGTCCAACGACTTGAACTTCCAACCCAGCTTCGTCAGCACAAATCGATAGATAATTACTTCCTGGCCGGAACCATTGTCGCAGCCGACCGTGAATTCCTTTGGCCGTTTCGGATCCTTCTGCGGTTTGGCCGACGCAAAGCATTTCGCGGCGTTTGCTTCGCCCATAAAGACCTGCTTGTAACGCGCCAGCAACTGGGATCGGGTTCGAATCGCAGGCACGCCATAAGACATCGTCACGGGGAACTGCGTCATTTGAGCCACGCCGCCTTTGTCGCTATTAATCACCGCGACTTTGAACTTCATCCAGAACGTGTCGATTGAAGTATCGGCTTGCGGCGCGCGCGCGGGAGTTTGCCAGGCAAGCAGGATCAGTACTGTTGAGATGAAAATAAGGGTGGTTGGTTTTCTAATCATCATTGAGAGTTTCTATGCTCACGCTCGGCGGCGGAGCCATTCCTCACGACTAATTCCATAGATCAAAACCTGTTTACCCAGCAGCTCAGTTTCGCCTTCGACCGTTTCGCCCAGGCGTTCAGCTACTTTAATTGAGTTAACGTTCTCAGGAGCAATGTAGCTAATCACATGGTCGCGACCCAACTCCTTGAATGCGTATTCCATCGCGCGACCCGCGCCTTCGGTCGCGTAGCCTTTGCCCCAACTTTCGCGCGCCAGCGTCCATCCCAATTCAAAGCCCGGCCAGCCGGTGGGGTTCATAAGTCCGATCCGGCCGATAAGTTTGCCACTGCTCTTTTCCTCGACCGCCCACACACCATAACCGCGAAAATACCAATGGCCCATGAACGCGGCCATCGATTTCCACGCTTCAATTTCTGTCTGCGGCTTACCGCCGAGAAACTTCATCACCTCGGGATCGGTTGACATGGCGAGGTACTGCGGAAAATCAGTTTCACGAAACCAGCGCAGCAGTAACCGTTCTGTCTCCAGACTGACTTCTTGCATTTGCATAATCGATTTCTACTTTGAGAATTTGCGCGTAACAAGTGCTATGGTGAGTCCAATACCCAAAGTGTGTATCAGCACGTTGCCGATTAGTACCGGCCACTGATAGGACCACGGATACGCGGTGGCATGGATCGCCGAAACTCGCAAAACGATCCCGTACATCACCAGATAAACGCACAGGCCGTAGAGAATGCCGCTGATGATAGCGTGCCTAATCATGAAGGGCAGCACTCGACTGGCGAGAAAATAAATGCCGGCCCAAATCAGCGCTATCAGAAAGTGAAAGCAGAGTCCGAGGATAGCGATCTTAATCCCACCGTCACGAGCGCTGGGACCGAGCGCACCGGACGCTACTGAGCGAAAGACGGCCCCGGGGGTAACGCCGCGCCGCACATAACTGAAAACACACGCATAGGTGATGTCGAACGTGCCGGCGATCAGGCCGGCCACCAGAATCGTCAGGAAAGCTTTGCGTGAGTTCACATGGCCGCCTTTGGTCTGTGGTGAAAGAGCGGGAACTATCTACGCGAATACGCGGGTTAAGTCAAACACATGTTGGCTGAGTCATGTCGCCCAAAATTTAACAACTCTCCACGAAATCACTCTAAAAAATCACGAAAGAAAGCAATTGTCGCATTCGCTCCGGTGGCTTCGTGGTCTACTCAGTGACCAACTTGATACTGAGCCAGAGAGTGCAGAACCTTTGACAGTCTCGGCGGCCTTTGCTATTCAACCAGTGATGAATAACGTTCGTCTTCGGCGCTCACTGCTATTGGCAATCGCTGGATTATTGCTGGCGGGTTCATCCGCGGCCGCTTTGCCGTGCGATCCGATAAAGACAAAACCCGATAACTGGGTCAAAGGAGAGGTGAATGCGCTCGTCCTCGCCGCGCATGCGTGGTACGAGCGGGACAGCGCCGAGCGCGCGTATGACCTCGTGATTGATCGGATCGCAAGCACTGTAAGAAAGTGCGCGCTGGCAGACGACCGGAACTTTCGCGATCGATACCCTCAGTTTCTCGATCTGGTTACCACGCTGGCGCTTGCTCGACGTCCCGATCACGAGCTGGGCTTCACCGTTACAGACGAGACGTACTTCGCAGAGACGCGGCAGTATGTCGAGATCCCTGGCTTTCTATTAACACCTGCTTTTCTCCGAACGGTTAGTCGATATGAAACATTGCCGCAGGCGAAAGCGATGCTGCGTCAACTGAATGCGACCAGATCGTCCGCGGATCAACTGATATTTTTCAGTTACGAATCCCGTCACCTCGGCACGCCTGACAATCCGAATAGTTTTCGGCGGCTGCTAATCGTAGTTCCCGGAAACGCTGACCAGCGGATTCCCGAGAAGTGGGTACAGTTCGGCGTGACGGATCCGGGTGTGCGTCCACGTACGCGCAACGTTTCCGTGGTCGCCGCGGTACCTGGCCCTGACTCTACGACGAACACTTACTTTAAAGATTACTTTCGTACCTATGACCGGACTGGTGCGATCACGATCAAGGGCCGTTGGGAGCTCGGTGAAGGCGACGACAACTGCGCGTCATGCCACAAGAGCGGCATCCTGCCGATCTTTCCCGTAGCCGGGAGCGTTAATCGCGATGAGTTGCCGCTGGTCGAAAAAGTGAACGAACGATTTTTGAATTATGCGCGACCGCGCTTTGACAAATATCTGGACGCGACGAAGCTGGGCCCGGGATTGGGTTCGAACGTGTTGCAGTTATCGCCGAATCAGAGCGTCCAGTGTTCTGAGTGTCATCACCCAAATAAGTTAGGCTCACTCAATTGGCCGATGGATCGCACCATCATCAGCTCGTATATCAAAGGCGGTCAGATGCCTTACGCATTTCAGCTGACGTCAATTGAACGAGCACGTTTGTATCGGAGACTGGTGCAGGACTACTTTGCGATCGACGACGCGAAGCCCGGAATTCTTAAGTCGTGGTTGCTGGGGAAGAATGGATCGGTGGCGAATCGTTAATTTCTTGTTTCGTGTTGTTTTCAACCAGCAAGAACGATCCACGAAATCGCACGAAATCGGCACGAAAGAAATTTGGTGTGGGTTCGTGGATCGTATTACTTAGCCTGGGAATCCTAAGAGCAGGGTATTACTTCTTGCCTGATTTTATTTCCGCCAGCTTGGTTCGAAACTGCGGCAGATCCTGATTGGTCGGATCAATCTTTGCTAGCTTGTTCATTTGCTGCTCGGCTTCCTTCACATTGCCGTTGCTCAAAAGCGCCGCACATAATCCATCAACGGTCGGCATGTCATCAGGTTTTTTTTGCAGGGCCGCTTTGTACCATTTTTCGGCGGCGTCGAAATGAGCCGCATCCAGATTCGC
>DASWQK010000229.1:0-19715 GCA_036403735.1 Pyrinomonadaceae bacterium | reverse complement strand
GTCAGCGCGCACACGCTGCGGAATTATGAAAGCGATCTAACGCAGTTCTTCAATTTCCTGGCTCCATCTAAATCCGAAACCGAGGGCAAGTCCAACTCTAGACAGCGCTCACCGCAAAATGAACCGAACATCGAGCAGATCGATCACCTGACGATTCGCGAGTGGCTCGCCACCCTGCACTCTGATCACAAGAAGAAGGCTTCAATCGCGCGCAAACTGGCCGCCTTACGAACTTTTTTCCAGTTCCTGGTGCGCGAAGAAGTGATCGAATCTAACCCCGCAAAGCTGGTCGCCACTCCGCGCAAGGAAAAGAAACTGCCGGTGCATCTTTCAATTGAAGACGCCGTCCGCTTCATCGAAACGCCCGACACCGATACTGACTTCGGCAAACGCGATCGAGCAATTCTCGAACTGCTCTACGCAACCGGAATTCGCGTGGCAGAACTGGTGAACATCAATCTGCGCGACATCGATTATAAGAATAAGCTGCTGCGAGTCTTCGGCAAGCGCCGCAAAGAACGGATCGTTCCTTTTGGAGAGCCGGCAGCAAAAGCGTTGCAGGAATACTTATCAGTGCACGAAAAGTTTTTGCTGAATGCTCCGGCGACGAAACGCGACGCGCAACCCCTGATTCTGAATTACCAGGGCACGCGCATGACCACGCGTTCGGTGGGGCGTCTGGTGGAAAAGTACATCAGGCTGTGCGCGGGCATTCACGACATCAGCCCGCACGCGCTGCGGCATTCGTTCGCAACGCACTTGCTCGACAGCGGCGCCGACTTGCGCGACATCCAGGAGTTGCTTGGTCACGCGCGTCTTTCGACGACCCAGATTTACACGCACGTGTCGATGGAAAAATTGATCGAGGTTTATGACAAGACGCACCCGAAGGCGTGAACCTAATCACAAAATCCAATCGGTGACCAATCATCGTGGCCTTGCATTCACGCCTGGCTTTAGCCGGGTGAACTACACGGTTAAGGATCTGGAAACCGTTTGAATAGCGATCATATAATTTGGCTCACCTAAATAATGTCATTGGGTTTAGAACCTAAAGCACCGAAGGTGCGTCATTCAGTAGCCGCGGCCGTAAGGCCGTGGTAAGAAGACTGTCCACGGGCTCACGCCCGTGGCTATTTAATGACGGTCCTTCGGACCTCACCCGGCAACTCACCTCCTTTGAGTTTTGTTTCAGGATTCCGGCTTTTGCCGCGACGCTCGCGTACGTTATGATTCACAGACGTGACGCAGAGCGATCGCCAGATAGAAGGACAACTCTCCGAACATCCTCTCGCCGAGTTGATCCGCGAAATAAGCAACACTGAATTATCCGGCGCGCTACGCTTGTCGCAGGGTGGCGCCAAGGTCGTAGTCTATTTCGGAGCGGGAAAATTGCTTTTCGCAACGTCAAACCTCCGCGCCCACCGGTTGCGCGAAGTCCTCAAGCGCAACGGCATCGCCGAGCAGAAACTTCAAAAACACGCGGCCATGATTTCGGATGAAGATTTGGCGGAAGACCTAATCAAAAGCGGCGGCATAACACCGGTGTTGCTGGAAAAGGCGCGCTCAGTGCAAGCATCCGACGTACTGAGAGTCGCCCTGCTTTGGACGGATGGTTACTGGTCGTTTGACGCCCGCGTGCGAGTCGCCAATGATCTGCGCGTGACTATTAATGTCGATCGTTTGCTGCTGGAGTGTGCGCGTCATCTTCCGATGCCGTTCGTTAAGTCTCGCTTTAATAATTTCGATTCAGCATTTTCGGTCCTTGACGACATCGACTTGATCAATCTCTCGCCTGCAGAAGAGTTCACGCTTTCGCGCGCCAGAGCTGCGGGTGACGGCATTCGCCTGGCTGATTTATCGACCAATGGTCTGGCGGAAGAAGAGTCTTTGCGAAGTGTCTATGCCCTCTCGCTTTCGGGCATTTTGTATTCGCCGCACTGGCGCCGAGCGATTAGCGCGAACGTTCCAGTCAAGCCGAAGAAACGGAGTGCGCCACCGGCAGCCAAAGAAGCGCCGCCCGCTGTCGAAGCCGGGACGACCGAAGCTGACGTGGAAGCCTTGTTTACCAGATTGAGTGCCGCCAAAAACCACTACGATGTTCTGGACGTCCCCAAAGGCTCAAGCGCCGCTCAGATCAAAGACGCTTATCACACCCTCGCGCGCCGCTTTCACCCGGATCGATTTCATCAGAGTAGTTCTGAGTTGCGCACCAGAATAGAGTCGGCGTTCGCGCGAATGGCCCAGGCATACGAAGTTTTGAGTGACACAAAACAGCGAGATACTTACGATCAAGCAGGCACCACCAAGCGTACTCGGAAATCCGCCACGGGCCCAAAGGCGGCGCGAGACGCCAACGTTAAAGATCAGAATCAGCCAGGCGACAGTCGCGCAGAGACTTGCTTTCGCATGGGGACAGAAGCACTCGAGCGCAACCAGATCGATCAGGCGATTCGACTGCTTGCGGAGGCCGCCATGCTTGAGCCGCGCGAAGCTCGCTATCACGCGCACTACGGCAGAGCCCTGATGCGACGGCCCGGTTCGCGGCGGACCGCTGAAACTGAATTGCAAGCCGCGCTCGCGATCGAGCCGGATAACGCGTCGTTTCGGGTTATGCTGGCGGAGCTGTATCAGCAACTTGGTCTGCGCCGGCGGGCGGAAGGTGAAGTGGCGCGCGCCCTGGCCGCCGATCCGGCAAACCACGCCGCCCGCGCATTGTTATCTGACTTGAAAAGTAAGTAGTCAGGCTTTTGAATAATGCCACCTGTCGAACCTATTGAGAGCAGCCGGTCCGCGGTCGTAGAAGTTTTTGAGGACCTTGCCGCGCGGACTGACGAGTTCGAAGCCTACGCGCATCCGCACGCTTCGCGCATCGCAGCGATCGCAAACCAGCTTGCCAGATCATTTCATCTGGGGGCTCGTGATCGATTTTCTTTGCGCATCGCTGCGCTTGGGCATGATCTTGGCGAGCTCGCGATGAATCGCGATTACCTTCACCGGCACGGGACGTTGAGCGAAGACGAACGCGTGGATTTGGCGCGCCACCCGCTTCTCAGCGAGCGTGAAGCGGCGGCGGCCGGCGCAGATCGCGGCGCTCAGTTATTAATTCGTTGGCACCATGAGTGGTGGAACGGCAACGGCTATCCGGATGGTCTGCGGTTCGAACAGATTCCGTTGGGCGCACGCATCCTGCGGGTGGCCGATGCCTACGCATCGTTAACCGACGCGCGCCCTTTTCGCAATGCCTACTCTGAACAACAAGCCCGCGAGCATTTGATTGAATGGACCGGATTGGAATTTGATCCGCGGGTCGTGCGAACGTTACTGGCACTCGAGCCATTCCATGAATTGAAGGGCCATGCTCCGGAGATCGAGCCCACGCCCGATTTGAATTTGATCGCGGACGAACTTCTGGATCGAGTCCAGCAGTTGGGCAGCTGAATACCACTTCGCGTTTGGAGCTCCGCGTTCACGCGCCACACGATCAGCATTTGCACGAGCGCCGCCTGAGGGCGGAACTGCGAACAGGACATTGATGCAAACTCAAAACGCCCTCAACACTGGCAGCATTGGCTGGCTCGGTTTCGAGCTGAATGTAATTCGCCGGCTGAAGTTTCGCTCTGTCGCATTGCCGTTGGCGGGAGAGCCGCACCTCGGCCACTACCTCAAAAGGTGGCAGGCGCGGGTGCTGGCAAATGACCCGGCGCAATGGGCCTGGACCAAATCGCAGGCCTTCATTGAAAACAATTCCGAGACGCTCTCTGAAGAAGACGTCGAAGCCGTGCTGGACGATGCTTACGTGCCGCGCAAGTACTTTCGTAATCCAACGCTGCTGACCTGGTTCAACGAAACAGATGCATGGTGGTTTGATAACGTCCGCGCAAATGCGGATCAACTCGGCTCGCCATTCAAACGCGCGCTGGCTCTGGCGCTCGGCATGTCGGTTGGCGATTACGTCTTCTCTTTTAATCTGGATACCCGCGATATGCGGCAACCGCTCTCACTCTCAAACGTCTTCCGTCGTCTCTTGCACACAGTGCCGCCGCCGGTTAACAACCAGTGCCGAAATGCCAGTTCGAATCAATCGGCAAAAGCGTTTCTGGCAGAGAGCCAGCAGGCCGACTTGATGTTTCTGCGGCTCCCGCATCCGACCCGTTCGGTTGACAGTCGTAATGCGCGGGTGCTGACCTGGCGTGAAGAGTGGATGCGGCAGGGCAAAGGTTTCTGGAGCGAGCAGGCGAAAGAACGCGGCCCAAAGCTTGATTCTTATGTTGAGACAAAAGAGCAGTACCTGGGATTGATCGACGATCTATTGCAGACGGCGGCGCACGTTCCGATGTGGGCCATCGAAGCCGTCAGCGATGGGTTCGTTTCGACTGATGAACTAACAGAGTGCGTGGGAAACACGCGCAAGATCGAGGCGACTTACACCAAGGATTTCTCAGAGCTGTTGGGAATCCAGGCCGTAATTATTGCCGCCGGGACGTAGTATGACTTTACAATTCAACAAACCTGCCATTTGGACTACAAATACAAGCTTGAGCGAGATGAGGCCGCCTTGTCGATGCGCTCAACCCGTCGTCTGCTCCGGAGGAGCACAATGTTTATAGAATGACGATCTCTATTCTCTTAAAGCTTGAAAGGGCGTTCGCCTCTATAAACATTTCGCACCTACGGTGCGATACTGAAGCGACTTCACAGAGAGTGAACAGCGACCTTCAGATCAACTTGACTGATTTACGCTCCGCGATGCTGCGCGCGGCTCGCGCTAAAGCACTCGCTACACAAGATTGGACGGCCCTCCTGGGGCTTGAATGGAACGGTGTCCGTCTTGCCGCATTGATCGCAAACGATCTCAAACCGCTCGCGCTCGCCGCCGCCTCCGCCGCCACCTGATTGTCGCGGGCCGCCAAAATTCGAGCGACGGGCATCGCGACAAGGTTTGCAGCGTTTAGGATGACTCAGTCCCCGCTCGCGATAATAGTCCTGTTCTCGTTCGGTGAATGGGAAAGCGGTTCCGCACTCGGCGCAAGTGATATCCAGATCCGGCATAGCTGTCTCCCCGAGAAATCTCTGGCTGTTCTTGATAGCGTGTTAAGTGACGAAAGTTTACCTCACGCTCGTTTTGCTGTACAGGGAACCTGACCCGTTCGCTACCGCTCCCGGTACTGACTCCATGGCCAACTACCGGCTCTCCAACTCCCGCACGTGGGCCCTGACCGTTTCACCCAATGTCTCCAGATTGTAACCACCTTCCATGCACGAGATGACGCGGCCGCCGCAGGTCTCACTGGCCCATTCCTTAACGACGCGAGTCATTTGCACAAAGTCATTGTCAGTCAACAGCAATTGGCCCAGCGGATCGTCCCGGTGCGCGTCAAAACCGGCAGAGATAATCACCAGGTCCGGCGTAAACTTTGAAGCGATCTCTTCGATGGCGGAATCGAACGCGCGCCGCTGATCGCCTGTCGGCGTCATCGCTCGCATCGGGACGTTCAGAGTGTAACCACGACCGCGTCCCTGGCCGGTCTCCGCGCGTGAGCCCGTGCCCGGATACCACGGATACTGGTGCATCGAAAAATAGAAGACGGAACTGTCGTCATAGAAAATACCCTGCGAGCCGTTGCCGTGATGGACATCCCAATCCAGAATCGCCACCCGCTCGATCTCTTTATATTGCTTTTGCGCATATCGCGCCGCGATGGCGACGTTATTGAAAAGACAGAAACCCATCGCGCGATCCGAGGTCGCGTGATGCCCCGGCGGACGCACCGGCACGAACGCGTTTTTGGCTGTTCCTTCGATCACCGCATCGATAGCGCGACACGCGGCGCCCGCTCCGCGCAACGCTGCTTCCAGCGATTTGCCCGACACCATCGTGTCCGCGTCCAGGTAACCGCGCCCCTCGCGAACTGCTTCTTCGACGTGTTTGAAATGTTGGGGCGTATGACAGGCTTGAATATCGCTGCGTCTGGCTTCATCGGCTTCGATCTCTACGACGTTGGCCCACAGATCTTTATCGGCCCGCAAGGCATCGATCGTCACGCGATAACGTTCGGGCCGCTCCGGATGTTGCGGCCCGGTATCATGTTCTTCGAAAACAGGATGATGAACTATGGCGGTGGGCATGATCAGGTTCCCTCTCCCATTGGGAAGTTAGGGTGAGGGCCTGCTGGGCGCGCCCCACTTCCTAGTTCGCTCGTCCCGCAATACACAGTTAGGAATCAGGGTATGGTTTCTCGCGGCACTAAACCCTCACCCCGACCCTCTCCCATTGGGAGAGGGAGCAAATCTTAATTCCGCATGCTGGCCGGCGCCGCATCATAGAGCTGCTGCGCCTTTTCGGGATCGAGCCGTTTCAAAACCGCATACTCTGACTGCGCGCCGGCTTTGTTCTTCTGCTCGATATAAACATAGCCAAGATACAGATGCGCCAGAGTGTGATCGTTCTTCAATCTGATCGCTGTGCGCAGTTGCTCAACCGCCGCCGGGAGGCGATGCAACTTGTAGTACGAGAAACCTAACTCGGTATGAGCTTCGACGTATTCCGGTTTCAGCACGACGGCTTCAGCCAAGTGCGCGGCCGCTTCAGTAAAGCGTGACTGATCGTTGTAAGACCATCCCAGGTTGTATCGCACGCGCGCGTTATTCGGTGAAATCCGGATCGCTTGTTCGTAGGGAGTCAATGCCTGGGCGAATTGCTTCATTTCAAAATATGTATCCCCCAAACCCGTGTAAGCGATGCCGTATCCCGGCTTCTGACTGATCGCCTGTTGATACGCGGCGATCGCTTCGTTTGGCGTGTTCAGTTTTCGCTTCGCAAATCCCAGCTCGGCATAGGCTTCGGGATAATTGGACTGCAAGGTGGTCGCCTGACGGGCGGCGTTCGCGGCTTCGCGATATTCATTGAATTCGTTGGCGCACCAGGCCAGGTTGTAAAAAGCCGTCGGATTATCATCTTTGATTTTTACCCCCGCTCGATAGGCCGCCAGTGCTTCTTTGTATTGCTTGGTCTGGTAATAGTAAACGTCGCCCAACCCCAGATAAGCCGAACCTGAATCAGACTTCAGCTGAATCGATTGCTGATACGCAGCGATCGCGTCCTGGGGCCGGTTGAGTTTGTAATAGGAGTAACCCAGCTCCTGATAAGCCTCGGGGTAATTTTCCTTGAGAGAAGTAGCCCGCCTTAAAGGTTCAATCGCCTGGGCAAATTGATCTCGATCGTTGTAGATCCAACCGATCTGATAATAAGGCGTTGCGTAATCGCTCCGCACAGAAATGGCCTGGCGATATGCGGTTAACGCTTGATCATATTGTTTCAGATTCCGATAGGAATAACCGAGCTCACTGAAGGCCACGGCATCATTCGGATTGAGCCGCACTGATTGCTGTAACGCGGACAGCGCATTATCAAAATCGTCGCGATCGTTATAGATCCAGCCGATGTGATAGAAGGCACTGGCGATCGGCTTTAGTGCTACGGCCCTTTGATACGCTTCGAGTGCGTCGTCATACTTCTCACCTTTAAAGAACTCATCGCCTTGCGCATTGTATTGCTCGGCAGTGACGCCCCGTCGAACCGGTGGCGGCGTACGCGGCGGCGTGGTGCGGCGGATCGGATTCCGCCTGACTGGGGCGCTGCGAGTTGATGTCGCACCGCCGGTGGCGGCGCCTGAGGTGGAACCGCCGCCCACGTCATGTTGGGCCATCACGACGCCTGCGGTTAAGAAAAGCGCTCCTGTTAATCCAAGTCCGGCGAACAATCGTTTAATCATTGGGGTGAACTCCGTGTGTTAAAGTACGTGACTCCAGATCGACCTGAGAACCAGGCACGGCAATTATAGATTGAACCAAGGCTGATGCAAGAGCGGCGTACGTCGGAAAGAGTTCGCGCAGACCTCACTGTGCGCTGGGAGACTTTGAAAGCGCAGGGCCGCGGTTCAGTTTGCGACCTCAGTTCATCAGGATGTTTTGTGTTGACCGGCGGTGAAGTGACCGCCGGAGAATTGCTGCGAATGGATTTGGTTTTCAGCGAGGGCATCGCGACCTTCTGGGGAAACGTGGTTTACGCAATCAACGAGATGGGATTCGCGGTCCGATTTGTTTTTGGATCTGAAGCGGACCAGCAAGCGGTCGCGCGCCTTATTCGTAACGCGCAGTGACCGGTTTGACACTACCTTTTCGCTTACGTTAACGTAACTCCTTCGTTTTCCTGACAGCAATCTTCACGATGCGTCCCGTTCGTCTAGTGGCCTAGGACACCGCCCTTTCACGGCGGCGACACGGGTTCGACTCCCGTACGGGACGCCAACTTCCTAAGCATTTTTGCGATCTATGCAGGCATCGAGCCGTCGAGGCGTTTCTTAATGGACTTTTTCCTGGACGTTTCTGGATGCGGTGCTGCCTTTTACACTAAGAATAATTGCTTCAAAGTTCAGTTTGATTCAGCCTCGGTGCCCCCTCACCTCAACCATAAGCTCAGGATGCCAAAGAGTTATGGAGTTCGCCTTGTGACGCACGTCGTGGAGATTCGAGGTGCCTTGCACAAGCCGCAGTTAGCCCGGGACTCTCGCATGTTACCGCAGTCCAGCGGCGGGAACATGACTCCGAAGACCTACACCGAGATATTTTAAGATGACAAGTTGATAATGAATTTGCTCTCCGAGCAATTCGCCTTGGGCCAGGGACGAGAGGTTTCTGTCCCGTGCCAGAAGATCTAAACGTAGGCGACCGGATCGTTACCGTGGGAAGTATGTTGCGGGGAAATCGCTGAGACAACATCTGGTGCAGGGCGTGACGAAGTGATTAGGCAAATCGAGAGATTGCTGAAAGTGAGATTTTTGTCGTTTCAGAGCAAGCACCATAAGATATTCAGTAAGCGAGACAGAGATGAGCCATCCTCAGGCAAACAACACATTGCGGGAGTGGACTGAATCAGCGCCCTATTGGGAAAGGCACGGCGCTACCATTCGGGTGATATTCGCTCCTATTACTCGCGCTCTCATTGAGGAAGCCGGGATCGTTAGCGGCCAATCTGTGCTCGATGTTGCAGCTGGACCTGGTGAGCCTTCCCTAACGATCGCAGAAAAGGTTGGGCCAACCGGCTCCGTGATGTGCACTGACGCTGTCGCGGAGATGGTTGAGGCTGCCGAACGCGAGGCGCATCGTCGTGGCATAACGAACGTTAGTTTTCGCCAATGTATGGCAGACGCTCTTCCGTTTGGTGACAATTCATTTGATGTTGTGATTAGTCGGCTGGGCGTGATGTTCTTCCCGGATCCGGTTGCTGCTCTGCGCGAGATGTTGCGGGTGACAAAACCCGGCGGTGCGTTGGCGCTGGCCGTGTGGCAGGAAACTGAAGAGAACCCATTCTTGCATGTCGTAACGGAAGTCCTGTCGCGCTATGTAGAAGCGCCGCCCGCCGATCCAGATGCGCCCGGCGCATTTCGTTTCGCTGAACCGGGCAAACTCGCGAGCATCCTCACGGAGGCTGGCGCAATCGACGTTCGGGAGCGGTTTTTGAGCTTCCACATTGAAGCTCCTATTTCTACCGATGAGTTTTGGGAGCTACGCTCCGCGACATCGGCGACGCTCCGCCAGAAGCTAGCTGATCTTTCGAAGGAACAAACCGTTCAGATAGCGCGGGAAGTTAGAGAAGCTGCGCTAGAATTCTTTCCGAATGGTCAGATGAACTTTCCTGCCCAAATGATCATTGTGACGGGACATGAGGCGTAATATCGAAGAGATTTGGAATCTTCTGCTGAAATGCACACCACTTTCCCAAATAGTAGACACCCAAGAAGTCGATCAAATCCTTCCCACGCTGAAGAAATCAAACTCTAGAGATCTTGAGTCATGGCGTCTTAAGCTCGCTCATCAACGCATCCAACTGGCCGTTTAGTTCATTGAGCCTTGCGTGCGCCGCTTGCAACTCCATATCGATTGCCGTTTCGCGGGTGCGCAAGCGCTCGTCCTCTTGGGTAAGCCTCGCCAAATTAGCCTTGACAACCTTGATACGCGACTCTAAGTCTGCATGGGCGTTTGGATCGGTAGTGCGGTCCAAGTGGTCTTCGGCGTCCTTGATCTGCTGCTCCATCTGAGGCGACGCAGCCTTCATTTCTGCGGCCTGTGAATGGACGTTCTCTAATTGGCGACTAAGCACATCGACCTGCGCCTGTTGGAGCCTCACGCGTTCCATCAACATCTGAAAGCGCGTGTTGTTGACAGTTGCCCGTTGGACCGCAAGGCGCAACTCACGTACTTCGTTGAGTAATTGCTGTAGGGTCTGATCGCGATCTCCCGGCGTTGACTCGACAGGCTTGCTAGTTTGTGCTTGTGCTCCAGTGGGGTAGACAAACCATAAGGTGACGACACCCAGTATGGATGCCAACATAAAGCGTTTCATAAATGACATGATCCTTTCCTTTCAGAGACTCATTGCGATCCGATCCGGCGGAGAAGTCCGCGTTCATTCAATGATCGGACGGGATACTGTTTAGGATATCGGAAATCTCCGGCGGTATCGGCAGAGAGTTTACGTCATAGAAATTCTTGACCGTCCGCAATGCCGTCATGCCGTAAGGCGCATTCTGGAACTCCTTGTGTTGATTGATTGCCAGCACGCCCGCTGGCAACATGGCTTCAATTCGTTTACCTAGTTCATCCTGTCGATGGGCGCGCAACTCCGTCGCCTCGAATGCTTTCTCCATCACGCTTAGAGTGTAAGAGTTCGCATACTGCTGTTGATTGACTCTCCCCATAATAATAAAGACCACGAGTGCGCCGACAAACAAACCGCCAAGGAAGATCAGGACCTGCTTGAATCTATTCTTCATAACTCACGCTCCAGACTATTCAATGCTCCCCGCAAGGCTCCCGACCATGGGCCGACTATCATACTCCAGTCGAGACAGCGCGGTAATAATTGGTCGGGTAGAGAAGATTCAACAAGGCCCGAGTTGTTGGGCTTAGAGTCCTTCGTCGAACGTGTATAATATTGGGCCATAATCCATTGTGATCACGGGAAAGAAACCCGATGAACGTTGATATGAAAATGGTTTCAGCAGCAGTCATGATGCTACTTCTGCTGAGTGTCACGGACGCACAACAATCGCCGAAGCCGAGCTCGTTGGACGACTTGCGGTTTTTGATTGGCGAATGGGAAGGTATCGGAGAAGGAGGTCCGGGCTCGGGAAAAGGCGTCTTTAGTTTTGCATTTGATCTACAGAATAGGGTAATCGTACGAAAGAATTACGCCGAATATCCGCCAACTGCCAGCCGGCTAGCAATCAAGCATGATGATCTGATCGTCATCTATCTCGACCGTGCTTCAAATCAGATCCTGGCGAACTATTTTGATAGCGAAGGTCAACAGATTGTCTATAAGGTAATGCCTTCATCGGATCATCAGGCCGTAACGTTTTTGAGCGATCCTTCTGCCACTGAACCTCGCTATAGACTCTCCTACATGAAACTCAAGGATGGAACGCTAAGCGGAAAATTCGAGATAGCTCCGCCTGGGCAATCGGACGCATTCAAGCAGTACCTCGAATGGATTGCGCGAAAGAAATGAGAAATGAGGAACCAATGGCGACTACAATCTCAAGAGATGAATTGAAACAGAAGATTGATCGGAAAGATGCCTTTCTGTTGGTAGAAACTCTACCGGCCACGGCCTATCACCACAACCATCTACCGAGAGCAATCAACCTGCCGCCTGATAGTGTGATGACGCTGGCTTCGCAGCTCTTACCCGATAAGAGTGCGGAGATCGTCGTTTACTGCGCCAATCCTACTTGAAGCGCTTCTGAGAACGCCGCCCGTGAACTGGCGGCGCTTGGGTACGCCAATGTGCGTGACTACGCCGAGGGTAAGCAGGGCTGGATTGATGCCGGCCTCCCGGTCGAGAGCGACCACGAGCATTAGGCCTTATGAACTCCAGTTCGCCCGTAGTCAAAGTTATTGAACTCCTTCAGGAGGTTCGAGAGCGTACGCTCGCTCTAATAACAGGCCTGGATGACGAGCAATTGATCGGCCCGCGCTTGAGTATCGTTAATCCTCTTCGCTGGGAGATTGGGCATATTGCCTGGTTTCAGGAATATTGGATTTTGCGCCAGATGCACGGACGCGCTCCGATGCTCGCCGGCGGTGATAGTCTTTACGATTCGGCGCGTGTTGCTCATGAGACGCGTTGGGACCTCCCTCTGCCATCAAAAGCGGAAACGATAACTTATATGCAAGGTGTTCTCGATCAAGTGCTCGACCTGTGCAGTCAAAAAGAGGATGCGGCTGAGTTGAGCGACGATGACGCTTATTTTCTTTCTCTGGTGCTGTTGCATGAGGACATGCACGCGGAAGCAATCACCTATACGCGCCAGACGCTCGCGTTTTCTGCGCCACGGTTTGACGTGGTCGGTGCGAGTGCTCGAACACACTCCCCTGTTAAAGAAGTAAATGACGATCCATTGGGCGATGTCGAAATTCCCGACGGGCTATTTCTTCTGGGCAGTATTTCGGGAAGGCGTTTTGCATTCGACAACGAGATCGGGGCGCACGAAATTCAAGTGCAGCCATTTACTATATCGGAACTTCTACACGCCGGATCGGCGCGACGTATGGGCGGGCTTCCGCACGTGTGCCGTGTAGCGGGAAGAAGCCATGCGGATAGGAATAGTCACGCCAGCCCCGCCGAACTCGCGTTCAGGAAACAGAATTACTGCCCTTCGTTGGGCAAAGATTCTCAGACGACTCGGCAACCGCGTCTCGATATTACAGACGTATGACGGTAAGCCGTATGATTTGTTGGTAGCCTTACACGCTCGGAAGAGCCATTCGTCGATCATCAATTTTCGACAGCAGCATCCCATAGATCCGATCATCGTAGCTCTTACCGGAACAGATCTCTATCGCGATATTCGGATCAATCATTTGGCGCAAGAGTCGCTTGGTATAGCGACCTTGATTGTTGTGCTCCAACCGAAAGCCGTCGAGGAACTGCGGCCTATTTGGCGAAAGAAGACACACGTAATCTTTCAGTCGGTTGAAAATGGACACCCACTGATAGGCACCAGCGGCAAATCAGCCAAAACAAGAGAAAGTAATTACGCTAAGAAACGAGCCAGCGCTAGCTTTGATGTATGTGTAATCGGACACCTCCGTGCTGTGAAGGATCCGTTTCGCACCGCCATGGCGGCGCGGTTGCTTCCTGATTCGTCAAGAGTCCGAGTCTTGCAGATCGGTGGCGCGTTGACTGACGGAATGGCTAACAGAGCGCGCAGGGAAATGATCTTTAATGAACGCTATCAATGGCTCGGTGAGCAGTCGCAGGCGCGCGTCCGGCACATCCTAAAGAAGACTTCTCTCTGTGTGCTTTCATCTCGCATGGAGGGCGGAGCGAACGTGCTGTCGGAGGCAATAGTAGCTTCCGTTCCTATTCTCGCTTCGCGCATTGACGGAAATGTCGGCATTCTGGGCGCAAATTATCCCGGCTATTTTGAGGTTGGTGATACAAGACAGTTAGCACGACTGTTGATCCGCGCGGAAAGTTCCTCTGAATATCTCGCAGAATTGAAGGCCTGGAGCGAGAGCTTAACCAGCCTTGCTGATCCGGTGCGAGAGGAACAAACGTGGCTTGCTTTGATAAATGAATTTCGTCTTCGGAAGTAAATTCACGCGCGCTGACGGTATGGTCTTACTCGGTAAATAATCTTATGCGAAGAATCCGCGGGGAGGTAGCTATGAAAAAGAATCGGCGTTTTATTTCCGCCTTCGTTTTGGCAGCGATTTCGGCTGTCAGCTGCGCTCAAATGTCTGATGAAGAGAGACAAACCTTTCCGCCGCGGTTGGACCAGAACTTCGCTGGAAGTATGAGACCGGCGGTTGAGTGTTCTCGACTCCCACGGTCGTGGGGGAGGTAATGTTCATCGGTTCTTGCGCGGGCAGCTTTTACGCCATTAACAAGACCACGGGTCAGTTGCAATGGAGCTATGACATCCGTCGAGACGGCAACCAGCAGAGTTTCCACGGTGATCCGTTAGTGACAAATGATCTGATCCTCATCGGCACCGACAAGTCCTGTGACCCGAATGGCGTAGGACACGTTTACGCTTTCGAGCGAGACAGTGGAAAAGTGCGCTGGAAGAACCGCTCGACTAGCGTTCCTACAGACGTCATTCAACTCAATTCAAATGTGTACTTCGGCAGTTTTCAGGACAACTGGTCTTCCGTAGATCTTCACACTGGAAGCTTGAACTGGAGTTTTTCTACTGGCGCGCCTAATAAGGACTGTGACATGCCCAAGTCACCAGTTACAGACGGGAATCGCTTGTTTATTGCAGCACTAGATGGAGTGATCTATTCCCTGAACGCTTTGTCTGGTCGGGTGAACTGGAAACGCAAGCTCCCGGCCACTCCGTCGACAGGGCTGGCAATCAGTGACAAGAACATTTATGTCGGCACGGAGGATCAACGCCTCTATCGCCTGAACGCGCAGACCGGCGCAGTAATATCGGAGTTAGCTACCGAAGCCAAACCGGTAGGAAGGCTGGCATTCGCCAACGATTCGCTCTTCCTGTTCCTGCAGAACGCTTCGGAACGGGTGGGTTACATTATCTCCGTAGATTCGAAGTTGAGCGGCGTGCGCTGGAAGCAGCGATCGTCTCCTGACTGGGCCTCCGAACGCCCTCATTTATGGAAAGACTCCGTCGTAGCCGGGAACTGCCGTGGTGGGCTGGCTGCGTTTCGAGCCACGGACGGTGAACCCCAATGGAATCTCACCCTCAAGGGATGCATCCGGAGTATAGGCAGTTCAGGCGACATGTTATTCGCGGGCGTACAGGAAGGAACCATCTACGCGTACGAGCTATCGGCAAAACCCTAATCAAAGCAAGACACCCGCAACGAGTTCTGCCTCCAGTTCAAATCAAGCCCATGTATAATGTGGGCCACAACAAACCAAACGGAAGAAGGCAGACACCCCAGTTGAATTCGGAGGGCAACAGACAGCCAAACTAATTATGGCAGGACAGGCCGATATCACGCGAAGGGAAGCGTCACCGACTACCGTGCGGCGCATTTTTTATTTTGCACTGCCAGTGCTAATCATCGTTGGAGCGCTCATCGCGTATAAGAGTTCAACCGCTCTAGGTGTGATTGGCAAAGTTTCTGCGACCGGAGTATTCAAGCCACGTGGGAACGTTATTCCTCGAGTCGGTGCTTCGGACGCCGGTGTACTAACACGAACGACGAACTATTTTCTGGTGATTTGGCCGGCTCTGTTGTTTGGCATTCTGATTAGCGGCGCAGTCAGCACGTTTGTCTCGCCCCAGTGGTTGTCGCGCTTGTTAGGAAGGCGTTCACTACGCTCACAAGTATTTGCCGGACTAGCTGGGGCACCATTGATGTTGTGCTCCTGTTGTGTAGCGCCGATTTTCACCGGCGTGTACGAACGTTCCGCGCGGCTCGGTCCGTCACTCGGATTGATGCTCGCAGCGCCGGCGCTCAATCCGGCCGCACTGATCCTTACTTTCATGCTCTTCGATTACAAGGTCGGCATCACGCGCGCAGCCGCCAGTGTCGCTGCTGTTTTGTTTACGGGATTGATCGCCGACAGGATATTCGGCAGAACCGAAGTTCACTGTGACCTAGACGATTGGCAAACAGAAGGGCGCCCAACAGACTTCCTTCATTTTCTCCGTGCCTGTGCCCGAGTGTCGGTGCGGTTGTTGCCGGTGATTGTGATTGGAGTGCTGGCTTCGATGGTCATCGCTCAAATGATTCCGGTACGAACAGTTGATTCGGCCGCCGCGAGATTTCTCGCCATCGTTGTTGTTGCTGCCGTTGCGGTTCCGTTGGCGTTACCGACTTTCTTTGAGCTTCCGCTGGCTCTGATACTACTCGGGTCAGGTGCGCCTTTGGGCGCTGCGGTGGCGCTCCTGATTGCTGGTCCGTCTGTCAATCTTCCCTCGCTGCTCACAATCATGAAGTCGACAAACTGGAAGGTTGCAGCCATGGTGGCAGTATCAATATGGACTTTGGCGGTAGTCAGCGGAACAATCGTGAGCTTTTTTTGAACGGTTGTTTCTCGACGCTACAGGAAATTAGCTCCTTCGTTCTAAATGAATCACTATCCCATATCCAGTTCATCGCCGAAGGATGCGTTATGCGCACTTGCATTAATGGCGAAGGTCCCGTTCGCCGGTGCGGTAAAGACCCGACTCACCCCACCGCTAAGTCCGGAAGAAGCAGCGACGTTAAGCACGTGCTTCTTGCGCGACATGACCACAAACGTGCTTGATATGAATGGTGATGGAACTGAGGGCGTAGTGTTATACACTCCGGCGAATGCTGAAGCATTCTTACACGATCTCCTTCCCGACGGTTTCAAGTTAGTGGCTCAGCGCGGCGAGACGCTGGGCGAGAGACTAATCAATGCTGCTACCGACCTGCTGAGCAATGGATTCGCATCGGTCTGCCTAATCAATTCGGACAGCCCGACGCTCCCCGGTGAAATACTAAAAACTGCCGCTTCATTGTTAGCACAGGATGGAGATCGAGTCGTCCTGGGTCCCAGTCAGGATGGCGGTTATTACCTGATTGGTCTTAAGCTTCCGCACCGCGAACTATTCGAGCGCATCGCATGGAGCACCAAGACCGTTCTTGCTCACACAATCGAGCGTGCCGCAGACATCAATCTCCCGGTCGAACTTCTGCCAACCTGGTATGACGTTGATGATGCGGCTACGCTGCGCCTGCTTTGCAACGAGGTCTCATTGTTGACAGACGGTCACATTGGTCAGGCGCAGTTTCGGGGAGGTTCCGAAGCACCTCACACCCGTAAATATCTTGCTGGCCTGATTGCCAAAGATGGTTACCAGCGCTTGATAGCTGATGCACGCACAGCCAGAACGAGAGCATGATCATTACAGCGTCACGTGAGCGTAAAACTCTAATCGTCACGAATATCATGCTCGCGGCCGTTGGCGCCATCCTTTTAATACTCTATCGGATCGGTCTCCACTCGCGGGGCGTTACCGATATCGTTTGGTTCATCAAACTGGCGCTGGTTCAATCTGTACTTTACCTCATAGCGGCCTGGGTAATCGTGCGGGCCCGCAGTGCGCGCTCAACTCTAATTATTGTTCTGGTTCTGGCCGGTATCTTCCGTCTCAGCATTGTCTTCGCTCCGCCGTATCTCTCCGATGACATTTATAGGTATGTCTGGGACGGGCGCGTTCAAGCAGCAGGCATCAATCCGTATCGTTACATTCCCGCCGATGAGCATCTGCAGAGTCTGCGAGACGAAGAGATTTATCCAAAGATCAATCGCCGTGATTATGCGCACACGATGTACCCTCCCGCCGCTGAGGCCGCTTATTTCCTGGCGACGCGCATAAGCGAATCAGTGACCTGGATGAAACTCACCATCGTCGGCTTCGAATTGATTACCGTTTGGCTTCTAATGGAGTTGCTCGCGTCATTTGGAATGCCGCGACAGCACATTCTGATCTATGCGTGGCATCCGCTGGCCGTATGGGAGTTTGCCGGCAGCGGGCATATCGATCCGTTGGCGTTTGCGTTCATTGTCCTGGCATTGCTGGCGAGGCGACGCAATTGGGAAACAGCAACAGGGATCTCGCTTGGGCTGGCGACGCTGGCAAAGCTATTTCCCATAGTTCTGTTTCCTGCGCTCTCCAAACGCTGGGGATGGAAGATGCCGGTTGCGCTGGTCGCGACAATTGTTGTGGGCTATTTGCCTTATCTTGGAGTCGGTCCGCTGGGAGTGCTTGGTTTTATTCCGGGCTATGCTCAGGAACGCGGCATTGTCAGTGGCGACCAGTTCTTTATTTTGGGTTTGGCGGATAGATTGCTTGGCGTCAAGTTGCCGAATACGCTCTTTCTTTCTTTCGCGGGTGTCGTCCTGCTTGCGCTCGCACTTTGGTCCATTCTCAAGCGGGACGACGACGATCGTAGCTATCTGAGACGAAGTCTCTTACTTGGGACTGCTTTCATGGTTCTCTTCGCGCCCGACTTTCCCTGGTACTTCGCCTGGTTGATTCCGTTTTTATGCTTTGTTCCATCAATTCCAGTCTTCTATCTGACAGTGGCCAGCTTCGTTCTTTACGTGACTTGGATTTATTGGACGGACCCTCAGGTCTTTAGAATAAAGGCGCTGATCTTTTTGCCGTTCTTTCTCATTCTAGCGCTGGCAATCTGGCTGCGGCCTAAATCCGTGGAATCTGCGTAATCGGCGGATGAATGATCTCTGGATGAATTCTTACGTCTCAGTAATCATCGCCGCGCTTAACGAAGAGGAGGCGATTGCGAGCGTGGTCGCCTCAGTTCCGCGCGATCTTGCCAACGAAATAATCGTCGTTGATAACGGCAGCACCGATCGCACAGCGGAAGTCGCGGCAGCAGCCGGCGCTCGCGTGGTAACAGAGCCTCAGCGCGGATATGGGCGGGCGTTTCGCGCAGGACTGCGCTCCCTCTCCGCCGATTGCGAAATCGTCGTCTTTCTCGACGGCGACGGGAGTGACTACCCTGAAATGATGAATCGCCTGGTCGAGCCGATAATTGAAGGGGCGCATGATTTCGTGATTTCGTCGCGCACGCGAGGCCGGCGCGAGCCAGGGAGCATGAACTGGCACCAGGTGTTTGCGGGATACCTGGTCGGGTTCTTTCTGCGCTTGCTCTACGGCGTGCGCTCGACTGACATGGGGCCGTTCCGCGCGATCAGGCGCGATGCTCTTGAGCGACTCAACATGCGCGAAGAGACTTACGGCTGGCCTTTAGAAATGCAAATGCGCGCCGCTCGCGCACACCTTCGAATACTCGAAGTGCCGGTCGATTACCGATGCCGCGCCGGTGGCCAATCAAAGATCGCGGGCACCATGCGGGGGTCGATTCTGGCGGCCACGCGGATTCTGCTTACGCTGGTGAAGATTGCTATAGAACCTCGCTAGACTCTATGGGCCGGAATCCGAAGCTCGAAACACCAGAAAATAATCCACATTATCCGGCTTAACGAAATCGTATTGGTTGATCAGCGCAAACCCGGCGCGCGCAGCCTCTTTGATCACTACTTCTTTGTCGAGTCCGTGATCGTCACCCTTGCCGTTGCGATCGATGATGCCAAGCAAAGCGCCAGTCCGCATTGCCTCGCGAGTTCGTTTCAGAAGGCGAATCGGTTCGGCAACTTCGTGGTAGGTTTTCAGCAGCAGAACCGCATCCACACCTTTCGCCGGCAGGAGCGGATCGTCGTCTTTGCCGAGAATGACGCGAATGTTTGCCAGGCTCTCTCTTTTGGATCTGTTCTCAATGTAGTCAAGATAATCTCGATTGATGTCCACCGCGTAAACAATGCCGCCGCTTCCGACTCGCCGCGCTGCGCGAACAGTGAACCAGCCGGAGCCTGCGCCTATGTCAGCGACGTTCGAGCCCTGCTTGATCCCAAGAATGTTCATGATTCGATCGGGCTGAAGTTTCTGGTCACGCTTTGGATCTTCAAAGATCGAAAGCTCGCCCGTGTACGGCTTGCTCGTCGGACGATTGATCGCATCTGATTGCTCTTGCGCGTTCTCAAAAGTATCAGCCGGTGAAGGAGGAGATGCAGCGGCATTACTAACATGTCTTGTGAATCGTGTCGTAGCGCAGCCGAGCAGCGCGAAGAGCAAGCAGAAAAGAAATAGATTCCGAAACAGAGAATTGAGAGTGAA